>QNER01000304.1 GCA_003646175.1 Candidatus Parabeggiatoa sp. nov. 1 | reverse complement strand
TTCAATTATAGGAGAAAACCCTTATAGAATAATAAATATGAGCTTAAGTTGATGCGTATGGGTAGAGCGGCAGCAAAACCCACCGTAACACACTACAAATCTAAGAACTACAAGGATTAGTTAGTTAATCGATACGGTTTTTTTTCGTTTTATCCTTTTTTATATAAAAAAATACTTGTATTTCTTGTGGTTTAAAATTATTTGTTATAATTATAAAGTAACCGTAATTGATATTTCGATCCATTGTGTTAAAGCTATGAGGCTCCTTGGGGTAGAAGATTGTCTGGTGAGTGATATTTTCGATATGGCTGGTCAACTATTTGATACGATACTGTTATTGAGTTCCACTTTAGGTTGTATAGGCTCTATCGATAACTTTCCCGTAGGCTCAAGTAAACTGGATGAAATATTAAAACCTGATGGCCAAATTATTATTGAAGAGTCCGATTTTCATAGTTTATGGATATATTATGACTGGAAAGGATACTTTAAATATAAAAATTATATAGGCCAAGAATTTAGTTTGTTTAAAATATATATCAGCAAATGAACTGATAGAGTTAGCTCATTCTTATGGATGGCATGTAGAGATTATTGATACATTTGATATTAATGAATTTGATAATCCAAGTTATTTAGCAAGTATGACCAAAATTCGCAGATGTCCCTACAAATCAATGCCGGGATTAAAATTCACTCACTACCTTAAAATGTCCTCATCCCTACACACTACCTTCACTGAAGCCACCTTGCAATTACCAAACTCCGACAGCCCACGCTTAGACGCAGAAGTTTTACTCATGAATGTCTTAGGCATGACACGGAGCTATTTACGTAGCCCGACAAAATTTTGACGGCTAACCAGTGCGCCCAATTCCAAGCCCTATTAGCCCGCCGCGCCCAAGGTGAGCCCATCGCCTATCTTACCGGCCGCAAAGAGTTTTGGTCATTAGAGTTGCAAGTCACTGAAAATACGTTAATTCCTAGGCCAGAGACGGAGTTACTAGTTGAACAGGCCTATGCGCGTTTGCCTTTTGACGGTAAGGCTTTAGTGATAGATTTAGGCACCGGCAGTGGCGCAATTGCGTTGGCGATTGCAGCAGAGTGCCCACAGTGTCGTGTGTTAGCCACAGATAAATCTACCGCAGCCCTAAAAAAAGTGGCGCAAGCCAATGCCCAATGTTTGGGCCTTCATCAGGTGGCATTCTTACTGAGTGATTGGTGGGCTTTAGGGGAAATAAAGGCGACGCTTGTTGTATCCAATCCCCCGTATGCCGCTGCGAATGCTCCCCATTTAAGTCAAGGCGATGTGCAATATGAACCGCGTAGCGCGTTAGTGGCAGGTGTGGATGGTTTGGCAGATATTCGGCAACTTATCGCGCAATCTGTTTTTCATTTAGTTGCCGATGGCTGGTTATTATTGGAGCATGGTTACTTACAAGCGGAGGGTGTGCAAGCGTTGTTTGAGCAATATGGTTGTGAAGACTTACAATGATTTAGCCGGATTGCCTCGCATGACGGTGGGGCAATCTATGTGAAAATACCCACAACCTAGTACAGTTTCGCTGCAATTTCGAGACCACCCCAACGCCAACGGCTAAAGCCGTTGTCTAAAAGCGGTAGGAGGCTAAAGCCGACTAGCCCTCTTGTAGTGCCCTTTAGGGTACTTTCGCTTTCAGACAACGGCTGATGCTGTTGGCTGAGGCGGTCTCGAAACTGTAGCGATCCTGCACTAGTACACTAAATCGGGACATTACCCAGACCACCTCAGCCAACAGCTTTCAGCCGCTGTCTGACAGCGAACGTACTGCATCAGGGCACTGCAAGAAGATTGAGTCTGCTTTAGAAGTATTTAGAGGGTTGGCTGCCTTCAGTCCAAGCACCACTGGTTGGGTGTATGGGGGGAAAATGACACTTAATCATCAATGAGATAGGAGATATTTTAGCTTGTCAGGTGACTTTTGGAAATACTGATGATCGTTAACCTATTCCAGAAATGACAGAACATATAACGGGCAATATTTTTGGAGATAAAGGGTACATTTCCCAAAAACTCGTGCTTGAGCTAATTACACCCATAAAGAAAAATAGACTTTGCATAAATGATGCCATGCTAAACTTTAATTTATAACCCATTTATTTTTATAGTAATAGGACTTACGCATTGACAGATGACAAATTTTAGGTTCATTTTTAAATACAACGCATTACAAATTTGGGAGGAATCATTTTTGGGCAATTTTGACTGATTTAGTCGTGGGCCAAATTTTCATAACCATAAGATATTTATCATGAAAACCAAAAATAGAGTTTGTCAATGCGTAAGTCCTAAGTAAGTGCGATTAAGCAGTGCGTATCCATAAAAAATTTAATACTTAAAATTAAATCGCTTAAAAAAAGTTGAGCATCGCGTTAAATGATTTGTGGCCGACAAAATGAGACTTTATTGCTCATAAGCCATCTATTTATTCTCTGTGCTGGTTTTTAGCGGATTATCGGAAATAAGCGTATTGAGGCATAAGTACTTGTTTTTCTTTTATTAAAATTCAAAATATTCTTATTTCCGATAATGTCTATTATTTATCGGTGTATAGCTATTATTGAGACCGTTAATGAGTCATTGAAAAAAACCTTCCATATTGTTCATACACGTCATCGTCTTTGCACGTAATTTTATCGTTAATCTCATTTCAGGATTATGAGCGCTTACCTATCGGGAAAATTTTCCAGCTATTCACTTTTCACAAGAAGAACGAGAATGACTCAGCAAATATTGCCGATCCCTTGAATCACGGAGAATTTTTTATCAGCCAGGCAACGTTTGCGGATAGTACCACTGTGTTATCGCGTTGTTAAAGTACAGGCCAGTGATATACTTTGGATACGTTCTGGGCGAAATGTGAAGTCTGAAAGGGTTGGTGCCATCCCATCTAATGGTACTGAAATCGACATCATCGGGCCTGAAAAATTCGTTAGAGAGATACGCTTTGTACCCATCAAATATAAAATCATAGTAGGGTGGGTGAGTCGTCGTTATCTTGAGGAAGGTTGTTAGGCAGGAAAGTTGGGGCTCGCATTGCGACACCCCTGCGTTATCACACATTTTCGCTAGTCGCTTGGAGAATAAAGCAGCTTCGCCAATTCTTCAAACTCTCGCGCCGCTTTGCCAGAGGGTTCTAATTCAAACACACCTAGCCCTTCGCTGAATGAACGTCGGTAGACGATACGCTGGTGCAAGCGGTTTTTTAACAGAGTGACACCCGGTAAAGTCTTCAATGCTTGATAAGCTTGTTCAGATTCACGGATAGACGAGTGTGTATCAGCACGGTTGATAAACATCACGATTTTGGGTGGTTTCCCCCTGATCTCGCTGGCAATGAAATATAAAAACCGTTGAGTGGACCAAATATCCGCTTGGCTAGGGACAACGGGCACAACAACCCTATCCGCTAACGAAAGGGCGCGCTTCATTTGCGCCATATCGCCGGTACCAATATCCATCAAAGCTTCGTATTGGAAATGTTTTGGCAAGTTTAAATCTGTGGATACTGCCAAGGGCGGTTCATAGCCTTCTTCTTGACGCACTTGTGCCACATCACTCAGGGTACGTTGGAGATCAAGATCGTAAGCCAGTACTGTTTTGCCGGCTTGTACCAACCACAGCGCGAGATTAAACGTCACTGTGCTTTTGCCAGTTCCGCCTTTGAGATTGCCAATGACTGTGACCATTGTTATGTTATTTTGTATCGGTCATTTTGTTATTAATCATTTATTGTATTGATAATTAGGTTTGAGATATATATTCAGTATTTTTTGTCAGTCATTATGAATAATAAATAATAGGTTATAGTTCGAGGATAATGGTCAATATATAATCATGGGCTATAAATCGTGTTTTTTTTAAATGAATCAATAGTTTATAAAAACGGCCCGATTTTTTGAAAGTTGTATGTGTCACAAAGATAAACCTTTTACCCATTACTTATTAATTACCCACGGGAAAAAACGTTGTCTTACGAACTATAATACCAATTATTGATTTGCCCTTCCCCCTTGAACCAATCTCCTTTTACTTGGTGGGTCAGGTTCAGTGTATCACAAAAACCAAAAACCCCTACCCAGCGTACTGGGTAGGGGCGAAGCTACACTATGCAGCTTAGTTCATTGGGCCCCGGTAAACAACCATCGCCGCACCTTGAGATTGTTTGTAGTTATCATAGCCAACAAGGCGTACATGATGAGTTGGGTGAGCTTTGTGGCAAGCGTCTGCTTCAGCCAAAATCTTGTCCACATCAGTTTCACCAAACATTGGCAATTTCCACATATACCAGTAGTGGTCAAAAGCATTTTCAGGCTCAGTGTGTTCAACGCCAGGATTCCAGCCTTTACTGACAATAAATTTGACCTGTTTGTAGATGCCATCGCTGCCCATCTCCGGCAAATAGGAAAACGTCTCAAATTTGCGGCTATTGGAATCGCTTAGGCTGGATCGGTAGTCTTGCATTTCGCTCATTTTTTAAATACCTTGAGAACGGATGATTTAAAATGGCTCAGTTTAGGATTTATCTTTTTTTAGGTTTTGGAGAGATTGGGATCGCCTAAAATGTTTGTGCACAAACATTTTAGGCGCGATTGGTTGTCAATTCCCCTTTCCTACCTAAAAAATAATTTGCCCGGACAAAAACCACGTTGAGGAAAGAACTTGGTTTCTAAATAGTCAGGTACTTGGGTAAGTTCAAAAGCCCAGAAATTATTCTGTATGAAACCTTCGAGGTTTGGCAAACATCGATGGTTTTTGCTGATTTTACTTCAAAAAGAGCCCGCCCTTTTTCAAACCGGGACAGGGCGGATTGAACTCATTACTTATGGGCAACGTCCAACTTATCGACCGTATCAAACTCAAACTTGATCTCTTTCCAAGTTTCCATTGCCATCTTGAGTTCAGGGCTGTGCTTGGCGGCATTAGTTAGGACTTCTTTGCCTTCCTTCTCTAATTCGGTGCCTTGATTGCGGGCTTCTACACAGGCTTCTAGTGCCACACGGTTAGCGGCAGCCCCCGCTGCATTACCCCAAGGATGACCCAGCGTACCACCACCAAACTGGAATACAGCGTCGTCACCAAAGATAGACACGAGGGCCGGCATGTGCCAGACATGGATGCCGCCTGACGCAACTGGGAACACACCCGGCATAGCCCCCCAATCTTGATCAAACATAATGCCACGAGTACGATCTTCCTTGATAAATTTCTCGCGCAACAGGTCAATCCAGCCTAAAGTGGCAGCGCGATCACCTTCCAGCTTGCCCACTACCGTGCCAGAGTGCAAATGATCACCACCGGACAGACGCAAAGCTTTGGTCAAAACACGGAAATGAATACCATGATGCGGATTGCGATCAATAACGGCGTGCATGGCGCGGTGGATATGCAATAGCATACCGTTATTACGGCACCAATTAGCCAAGCCGGTGTTGGCGCAAAAACCACCTGTCAGATAGTCGTGCATGATAATGGGCGCACCCAATTCTTTAGCGAATTCAGCACGTTGATACATTTCTTCGGGGGTGGGGGCGGTAACATTCAGATAGTGACCCTTGCGTTCGCCAGTCTCTTGCTCAGCCTTATGGGTGGCCTCCACCACGTACTCAAAACGATTCCGCCAGCGCATGAAAGGTTGAGAGTTGACATTCTCATCGTCTTTAGTAAAGTCCAACCCCCCGCGCAAACATTCATACACCGCGCGACCATAGTTTTTAGCGGACAGACCCAGTTTTGGCTTAATGGTGCAACCAAGTAGGCCGCGACCATATTTGTTCATACGGTCACGCTCAACTTGAATGCCGTTAGGTGGGCCACCACAAGTCATCACGTAAGCAATCGGAAAGCGCACATCCTCCAAGCGCAACGCACGCAAGGCTTTGAAACCAAAAACATTACCGACCAACGAGGTGAATACGTTGACCACAGAGCCTTCTTCAAACAAATCAATCGGATAGGCCACAAAGCCATAAAAACACGTATCATCACCGGGCACATCCTCAATGCGATAGGCGCGGCCCTTATAGTAATCTAAGTCAGTGAGCAAATCAGTCCACACTGTTGTCCAAGTCCCGGTGGACGATTCTGCCGCTACCGCTGCCGCCGCCTCTTCACGCGGTACCCCTTCTTGAGGTGTGATTTTAAAACACCCCAGAATATCAGTATCCTTTGGCGTATAATCAGGATCCCAGTAGGTTTCGCGATATTCCTTCACGCCCGCTTCGTAAGTTTTTGTTGACACGTTAAAATACCTCCAATTGTAATATTAGTTTTGTACGTACATAGAAAGTCAGTGCATCAATGTTACTAGAACGCACTTGTCAATGAGTTAATATATAATATATGTTTAGTAAACTAAATACTTTTGACTTGACAACTTTTGCCTAAAACACATTAAAAACTCATTAAGGAATTGAGCTTTGGAATCGATAGCATTGTTGCTGAAATGTGTTGAAAGTTGTTGTGAACAAAATTTGAATCTTGAATCTTGTCAAGTTAAAGCATAAAGAAAATAAATAATTATACCCTAAAAAGTGCCCAAACGAAAACCGGCTAACCGGTGGATTCGGGTATTTCTTAGGTAATAAACCCTTCAAAAAAAACTGAGGGGTGTTTTGGTCAAACTATTCTTCAAATGGGCTCTAAAATAACACATCGTTTTTTCCGCTCAAAACAGCCGGACCCGATCAACCAAAAACGCTCGGTTTGAACAATCCACACCCACTTTTGCCCAGTGATAGGATTTATTTCTCTAGCTAGGGTGCTAATTGTAAAGATTCTGCAAGTGAAAATAAAAGCAAATTTGTTTATACTAATTATAAGTTTATCATTTAATACTAATATAGGCGATGCTCAACTTTAATTGCTAAGTCATTGATTTTTTTAGTCAGGCGGATATTGTGGCACGTACCAAAAAAAATTTAATCCTTAAAGTTCAATAACTTAAAAAATTTGAGCCTCGCATTAATATTCTTTTAAACAGGCAGATAACTCTATGCACATGACCTTACGTCAATTGACGCTATTCAAAGCAGTGGCACAACATTTGAGTTTTACCCGTGCTGCCGCCGAATTATGTCTGACCCAACCCGCCGTTTCTATACAAATCAAACAGTTGGAAGGACATGTTGGCATGCCCTTGTTTGAGCAGGTGGGCAAACGCATTTTTCTCACTGATGCAGGACGAGAATTATATGCTGCTTGTGGAGATATTTTTGCCCGTATTGATGCCTTAGAAACATCCTTGAATGAATTGCAAGGTAGTATCAAAGGTCAATTAAAATTGTCGGTGGTAACGACAGCGGCTTATTTTACTCCGCATTTATTTAAGGCCTTTTTGGAACTTTATCCGGAGGTGTATTTCAGTCTTAAAGTGACTAACCGTAACAGTGTCTTGGAACGGATGGCTAACAATGAAGATGAATTGGTGATTATGGGACAAGTGCCCGAACATTTGCATGTAACAGCCCATCCCTTTTTGGAAAATCTTCTGGTAGTGTTAGCACCACCACAACATCCGCTCGTGAATCAATCTCACATTCCGTTAGGCCGATTCGCACAGGAGACGATTTTAATCCGAGAAATGGGTTCAGGTACACGCTTGGCAATGAATCGTTGTTTTGCCGCTCATAATTTGGAGCTGCCAACCCAGATGGAATTGGGCAGTAGCGAAGCGATTAAACAAGGTGTGATGACGGGATTGGGTGTCTCCATATTGTCTCAATATGCGGTGGCATCCGAAGTGGCAGCCGGCACAATTAAGTTATTAGATGTAGAGGATTTCCCGCTCAAACGCCAGTGGTCTGTCGCGCATTTGAGTGACAAAAAATTGTCTTTGGTGGCTCGCACCTTTTTGGAATTTTTATTGGCCAATGCACCAGAGGTGATACAAAAAATCGATTTGTCAATTGTTTAAAGACAGTTGAGGCCAGTGTTATCCGCATCCGCTGTCTGTGGAGATTTTTTGTGGCTAGGTAAAAGGGGATTGCGAAAAGGGAAAAGGTTTTTTGGCAT
This sequence comes from Candidatus Parabeggiatoa sp. nov. 1, assembly GCA_003646175.1. GTDB lineage: Bacteria > Pseudomonadota > Gammaproteobacteria > Beggiatoales > Beggiatoaceae > Parabeggiatoa. Next base: position 251 of record QNER01000304.1, on the reverse strand, counting down.
CTTAAAAGCACTTTATGCTGGGTAACATTTTTTGAAGTCAAAGTATTTAATTTTTTAATATATGCTAATAATTAATTCGGTACTTGTAAGTATTCTCTAAAAAATCGTTACCAGTTATATTGAAGTTTGGTTAAACTAAGCCTGTAAAGTTTCCAGTACAGACTCGTCTTCAAAACGGTACGTGAAACTTTCGCTTCATACCGCTCCTCTCTACATAGTGTGGTTTTACCAACTTTGCGTTCCAATACTTT
>QNER01000303.1 GCA_003646175.1 Candidatus Parabeggiatoa sp. nov. 1 | reverse complement strand
GTCCTTTTTAAGAATTTGGGCATAGCCTAAAACACCATTGAGTGGTGTGCGTAACTCGTGGCTCATACTACAAGGATTGTATATAATAAGGGATTTTTAAAATTTTGAGATGACCCATTCGCCATTAGACAGAAGCTATTCGCTATTGGCGAAGATTTCTTCTTATAATAAATTTTATAAATCCTTTCTATGTGCAGGACAAAAAATGTGAACAACTCACAAGTTGTGATGCTATCGCTGTTTTTTGCGATAGTATCACTCTTTGAATAGGAGCCAGTTGTGATGCTATCGCTGTTTTTTGCGTGAGTAACACTCTTTGAATAGGAGCCAGTTGTGATGCTATCGCTGTTAGCCCCGAAAGTGATACTATCGCAAAAACCAGCGATAGCATCACGGATTCATCAACTTTTGTCCTGTACATAGAAATCCTTTATTATATACAATCCTTGTAGTTATTTATTAATATAGGGTTTAACCATTTCACGAATTTTCTTTATTTTCACAGGCAAATGGTGCTAATTGCGGTTCGGCTTGTTCAAGTTCTTTGACAGAATCAATGATGGCATTGACATCACCCATTTTGGTATATTTAAACAACATAGCCGCTTGTTGTGCCGACGGGCCGACGATGGGAACATCGCTCTGTTCAGTGTGTTGATCCAAGGTAGGCTGTTCTTTAGTCCCTTCATAAATCCATGTCAACTTCAGATATTCCCCGATTTTTTAAAACAATATATCGGCGCGAACCGGTTTGGTGATAAAAACGTTGCAACCAGCCTCTAGACTTTCATCTTGGTTATAGCCAAAAGCACTGGCTGACACAGCAATCACCACAATATCTTTGAGTGCCGGTATTTGCCGGATTCGGCGTGTCGCTTCATAGCCATCCAACACCGGCATAATCAGATCCATCAAAATCAAATCCGGCCTATATTGATGGGCTTTGTCCAAAGCCTCTTGTCCATTGCTGGCTTCCACGACTTCAAATCCTAAAGGCATTAAAATATGTGCAAGTACGGAGCGATTTTCCCATTTGTCATCAACGACCAGAATTTGTTTGGGTTGTTCTTGAAACCCTATAATCATCGCTTGTTCGGCTGGCTTTCTATCGTCGTCCCGTGGTGAGACTTCCGGCAATTTCAGTGTAAACCAAAACGTGCTGCCCTTACCCAATGTGCTTTCTACGTGCAGTTGACTTTCCATAAGTTCAATTAGTTTATTGGTAATGGGCAAACCGAGTCCCGTGCCATCCGCCTGAATGGTTTTGTCGCCAACTTGCGTAAAGGGCGTGAAAATTTGTTCCAAATCATCGGGCGCAATGCCTATGCCAGTATCTTCCACTTGAAAACGAATTTTATCATCATGATAACCTACTTTTAGAACGACTCCCCCCTGTTTGGTAAATTTAACCGCGTTGCCGAGTAAATTAATGAGGATTTGTCGTAACCTTTTCTCATCGGCATTAACGTAAGCGGGAAGATGCGATAATTGTTCGTAAAGAAATGAAACTTTATGCTGCTCAGCACGTATTCTAAATAGTTCGGTAATGCCTTTGAGAAATTCATTCTTGTGTATAACCCAAAATGGCATTGAGCGGTGTGCGTAACTCGTGGCTCATGTTGGCAAGAAAGGCACTTTTAGCATGATTGGCCATTTCAGCGGCTTGTTTGGCTTGTTGTAATTCCGTTGCCTGTGTTTTTAGTTGACGCGCTTGTTCGCGCAACTGACGTTCACGGTTCATTGAACTGCTCACATCACCGATTTGTATCAGGCAATGGGGGGGCAAGTCAGGCGGAAAGATCGGCTTGATGACGATCTGTTGTTGCAAACGATCTGGCTTTTCATGCCCACTTTTTGTGCCATAAAGGGGAAATGGGGAACGGTTTAAATGGGGGGACAACACCGAGGCGAGGCCCGATTTTAACATTTATCAGGTACTGATGGAAGAAGAGGCGATTAGCCGGTGTATTTTTGAAACATAATCAGGGATATACCTTGTGCCGTCGGCAATAGACTTGTTGGTGATTGATAGCCATATCGCAGAAGTGACTGTTGCAATAGCCCAAGGCGATTTGTCCAAGAAAATTAGCGTGGATGCCAAAGGCGAGATTTTTGAACTGAAAAGCACGGTCAATATCATGGTGGATCAGTTGAACAGTTTTGCGGAAGTAGTCATTCGCGTGGCGCGTGAAGTCAGTGTTGACGGCATATTAGGTGGACAAGCCAAGGTTGAAGGCATTGCGGGTGTGTGGGATGATTTAACCAACAACGTTAACCGAATGGCCGCTAACCTGACTGATCGCCGATGTGACTCAATCCTTGTTGCGATCCTCTAAGGAAGTGGATGAAGTCAGCCAAAAAATGCTCCGCGACGCACAAAGTACTTCTGATCAAGCCAATTTAGTTTCCAGTGCCTCTGAACAAATCAATATGAACGTTCAAACGGTTGCAGCTTCGACAGAGGAACTCACCACCAGTATCAAAGAAGTGGCCGCAACGCGGCCGAAGCAGCCAAGGTAGGCACTAATGCGGTACAAATGGCTGAAAGTACCAATGAAGCCATTTCCAACCTTGGGCAAAGCAGTGCCGAAATTGGCAATGTTATCAAAGTCATCACTTCAATTGCCGAACAAACCAATTTGCTGGCACTCAACGCCACCATTGAAGCGGCTCGCGCCGGTGATGCTGGCAAAGGCTTTGCAGTCGTGGCAAACGAAGTCAAGGAACTGGCCAAAGACACTGCCAAATCCACTGAAGATATCAGCCGTAAAGTCGAAACCATGCAAAGCGATACTCGCAGTGCGGTGGCAGCGATTAAACAAATTGGCGAAATTATCAAACAAATCAATGAGATTCAAAATTCCATTGCCAGTGCTGTTGAAGAACAAAGCAGTGCCACCAATGAGATAGGGCGCAATGCCAACGACGCTGCGACAGGCACTTTTGAAGTCACTACCAACATTAGCAAAGTGGCAGCATCGGCCGAAAGCACGACAGAAGGCGCGAATACCACTCAACAGGCTGCCAATGATTTAAGCACTATGTCTGACAAACTGGAGAAACTGGTAGGACAATTTACCTTTAATAAGGAGATTGCGAGGGCGTAAGGATCGAAACCACAGATACTATCCCCAAAAAGGAAGGGATAGCATCTGTCGCGCCTTTGGTTGAGGGATAGTATTCGTTTTAACGAAACCACAGATACTATCCCCAAAAAGGAAGGGATAGCATCTGTCGCGCCTTTGGTTGGGGGATAGTATCCGTTTTAACGAAACCACAGATACTATCCCAAAAAAGGAAGGGATAGCATCTGTCGCGAATTAAGCACTGGGCTGGACGGGGTTTTAAGCAAATGGAGGTGATTCCATTGGATATTTATGAAGACATCCGGGATCGTTCCTCTTTTTGAAAACATATAGTTGCATATATTGGAAGTACAACGGATTGACGGATTTGACGGATTTATTTTTTTTAGGGTGTGGCTTTATAAAAATAGAAATGCGAACTTTTCATCCTTTTCAACGGAACGAAGTATAAACAAATTAAAAACCAACTGGAATTGTTGAATCAGGCTAATTCAGATAAAGTGTTTAGCATCACGCCCATTACACGTAAACTGCGAGATTTGAATCGTGGCATAGATATTCACTTTGCCACTTCGGGCAGTGAAAAGCTTTCCATTATCTTATCATGGTATGGGCACACGGTGTTGGTCAAGTTTATTGATATTTAATGCTTTTATTTATCATCAAGCCGAAAAAAAACAATCCTTACCATCCCTTGTTAGCTTTAGAAGAGCCAGAAGCCCATCTTCATCCTCATGCTCAACGCCATGTTTTTGAGCAAATTAAAAATATTCAGGGACATAACAATTATTAGTTCACATTCTCCTTATAAGTACCTAAGCATAAATTTTCTGGTTTTTTAAATCCCCAAAAAAACATTTTACTTTAGGGGGTGAACGAAATTAAAATCTATGTACAGGACAAAAATTATAACAAATTGATTTGATAAGTGTTCAGTGATGCTATCGCTTCTGTTTGCGATAGTATCACTAGGCTTTGAAACTTAACGTCAAAAATATTGATAAGGAACGTGCATAAAATAACTTGGCAAACGTAAGGGTAACCACAAGGGATTACCCCTACGGAACCGAACTTCAGGCAGGGGCAATCCTTTCTCGGAATCAGTTTTGGCGCGCCAAAACTGATTCCGAGAATATGGTTGCCCTAGTTGTATTATGCACGTTCCTAACCGCAGTAGATTTTTTGAGTGATACTATCGCCAAAAAAGCGATAGCATCACGACTTGAATACGTTTTTGTCCTGTACATAGAATTAAAATACTTGTTTATTTATTATTTTTGTGGATATGTGCAGCGATATCCCCCTACCATAAAAAACATTTCGCATCGCGTCATATTATGTATTTATTTAGTCTGCTGTAAAATCTGCAATAATTAAAACTGTTCACCTAAACAATAGGGTAAATTAATGGCTGAAACTGATAACCAACTTAAAAAGCTTTTTAGTGACTTTAGTATCGATTTTGCAATTTGGCTACTGGGAGATCAGGTCTCATCAGTACGTCCAAGCAATATCGCACTATTGCCCAGCGAGGAAGAAATCCGTGCCGATGAAGTGTTTGAGGTGACTTTAACAGATTGGCGGATTTTGAATCTACACATTGACTTTCAAGGTATTACGAGTCACCGCCCAATGTCTTGGCGTGTGTTGGACTACATCAGTCGTATTGCAGAAACCTATCGCCGAGATGTGTGTAGCGTGGTAATTTATATCGGAAAGGGTGCCGGCAGTAATGATAATGGACGACATCAGGTTAAATGTTCTGATGGGTTATCGAGTCATCCACTTGTGGAAAATGAAGGCGGAAAAGTTGCTACAATTAAATCTTCCCGCTTTATTGGCATTGGTTGGGCAAACACTTGCCCAAAGTGGTTAACCGACTACGTGAGGTGGAAGATGATGAAACGCGAAGGCGATTATTCACAGCACTCCTCGCCTTAATGACTGATCCGGAGATGATAGATATGATAGAAAGAATGATAGCCAAAGACAATTTGTTACTGGATACGCCTTATATTCGCAAGTGGCGTGAAGAAGGGCGTAAAGAAGGGCGTGACGAAGGGCGTGAAGAAGGGCGTGACGAAGGTATTAAAGAAGGTTTACTCATTACACGTCGTCGTACTCTTTTAGAAGTACTCGCGTCGCGTTTTGAACCCGCACTCCCTCTTTATCAAGAAATCGAAGATGGTTTGTCGACTGTCTCTAACGAGAAGATGTTGAAAAGCTTGTTGATAGCTGCGGTTCAGTCGGAAGATTTGGCTGCTTTTCAAAGCGTCATGGGTAATCCTAAAAGAGTTCCCAAAAAAAGAGGGCACCGATTAAACAAATAAATACCAGTTAGGGGCAACCACAAGGATTGCCCCTACCACAAAATGGTAGCATGTGGGTGCAATCCTTTGTGGTTGCCCCAATTAAAATACACCAGGGGCGTTGCCCCTGGCTCTATTAATATCGCCCCTTCAGGGCTCGTATTGGCGTTTTCACGCCACAAAGGAGCATTTTATTAGAGCCAGGGGCAACGCCCCTGGGATTGCGGGGATTGCGGTTTGACCCATATAGCCTGGGGCTATCCGGTGGTGGCCTTGGGATTTCCGCTTTTCTTGATCGACAGTTTGATTGTGAAAGAGAAAGTAGATATGATTCAACCCAGATTTTTTGAGCAATCGTTGATGGAATCTTTCGCAGCGCTTTGTGCGAATTGCTTTCAAGACAGCACCGACAAAGCGCAGCGAAGGACTCCGGTCCGTGTTTAACTGAATGGCATTGAGGTTTCACCTAGGACTAAGTACTGAACCATAAATTTTCAGGTATAATTTTTGCCCAAAATTTGGTTGCCCACCATTTTTATGGTTTAAGGTGGGCAAGAAAAGACATTGGTGGGCACAAAATACCTGAAAATTTGTGCTTCGGTACTTATTCACATTCAACCCCGTCGGTTGGGGGCTTATATTCAATCCTTGTCGTTTTTTTCCTAATGTCAAAAACCCGTATTCTGATCGTTGATGATTCCGTTGTAGTCCGCCGCTTGTTGGACAAAGCTTTGTCTGTTGATCCCTCATTGGAAGTGGTTGGCGCTGTTTCTAATGGCCGCTTGGCCTTAACAAAAATTCAACTGGGAAATATCGACTTAGTGACTTTAGACGTGGAAATGCCGGAAATGAACGGGCTGGAGACTTTGATTGAAATCCGGAAAACCCATCCACGTCTGCCGGTGATTATGTTTAGCCAGTGCACCCAGCGTGGGGCGGTTGTGACACTGGATGCATTGTTTCATGGTGCGAGTGACTATGTGACTAAGCCGTTTGCTGAGAACAAAGAGGCTGCCCTACAATACATTCGTAACGAACTGATTCCAAAGATTAAAGCCTTATGTCCCCAACAGAGCTTACCCGGGCTTCAGGTTGCGCCGCGGCCAAGTCTAGCTAAACGTCTGCCTCCCGTCCAAGTTCGCCAGAAGGTAAAAGTCATTGCGATTGGCGCGTCAACGGGGGGGCCAAAGGCATTAGCGGCATTAGTCCCTGAATTTTCTAGTTTTTTATCGGTACCCATTGTGATTGTGCAACACATGCCTCCCTTCTTTACGCAACGACTGGCTGAAAGTTTGGCCTCTCAGTCAGCAATTAAAGTCCGCGAAGCGATACACGGTGACCTTCTTGAGGCGGGTAATGCATTGCTGGCCCCGGGCGGCTATCATATTGTTTTGGAACGAGATGGCACACGCATTCAGGTAAAAATTCATCAAGGCCCAGAAGAGAATTATTGTCGCCCTTCTGTGGACGTTCTGTTTCGCTCGGTGGCTAAAATTTACGGTGCCGGGACACTTGCTGTGATATTGACTGGCATGGGGCAAGACGGTTTAAAAGGTTGTGAGGCTATAAAAGCGGTTGGGGGACAAGTTTTGGTTCAAGATAAAGAAAGTTCAGTGATATGGGGAATGCCGGGGTTTGTGGCACAGGCGGGTTTTGCTGATAAGGTGTTACCCTTAAATCAATTAGCTACTGAGATTACTCGGCGAGTTAAGAATTAGTGCAGGAAAGCTGAAATTCCTCGGCCACCCAGCCAACAGCTAAAGCAGTTGTCTGAAAGCTCAAGTCTGCTAAAGCAGACTAACCCCCCAGGTTTAGTTTTCGCTTACCTGACTTTCTGCGGCATAAATATTTTCAGTGTTGCGGCAAAGAATGGCAAATCAAAGCGGAAATTGGCCAAATGGTTGAGTTTAGAGAGATTTACCTCACTGAAACGTGGCCATTGCTGCCTGCCATAGATATTCTATTATTGCGTAACGTATTGATTTATTTTGATGATACCAATAAAAAAACCATTTTGAACAAGGTACAGCGACTATTGAAACCTAATGGCTATCTATTGACGGGCACTTCTGAAACCGCCCTTAATCGTCTGAATAAACAGTTGAAAATAGTACAATTAGGTACCATCATTGCGTATCAGGTGCAATAACGATAATGATAAGGAATAACTACAAGGATTGTTTATAAAAAAGGATTAACAATAACTACAAGGATTGCTTATAAAAAAGGATTGAAAACTCACTCAGCAATAACTACTCTTTGTAGTTCTTTGAAATCCGTTATCACAAATAATCCTTGTAGTTCATTGAAATCCTTTCTTATAACCAATCCTTGTAGTTATTGTTTTCAGTATTCTTGTTCAATCAATTTATCTAACTGGCCGCGTAACTCGTCAATGGATGGTTCTGACAGAAACATCACGATAAAGCAATCAAAATTGCCCATCCTCGCTTTCAAAATAACATTAATCAACAGGCTATATTTCCAAGTTGAGGCCCGCTTTCCACGAGGAAATAAGTCATTAAGTAAATCCATAAATGGTTTGTGTAAGCAAAAGAGGGATGACTGGGTGATATTGATTTCACCATCCAAAGATTCGGCGAGGCCATTCAAACAGGCGTTAGCAAGAATATGGCTGGTTTCATGGAACAACGTTTGCTCCCGCTCAGGGTTCAGTGCCACTTTTTCTCCTAACAGCGCGGCAATCGTTGGCATAGCCTCTTCACCGAAAATCAGTAATGCTTCACCGCTCAACAAGCCATCAAATGCTTGTTTGACAACACTGACACAGGAAAAACTCGCATAAAGTTCCAATAATTTTCCCCGTATATCAGTAAAAGGAACCATGCTGACTTTGGGGATGGAAATGTCTACTGTGGTATTCAACATCCCATCCAATTCAGCCGCCGCTTGTCCAACAGCG
>QNER01000302.1 GCA_003646175.1 Candidatus Parabeggiatoa sp. nov. 1 | reverse complement strand
TTTGTCTCAAACATATCGTTTTTTAGATAAATATTTTCAATTAAAAACCTTCAAGGTTTCCAAAACCTTGAAGGTTTTCCCTAAATATTTTTCTGAACGTCTATACATCAAATAAATATTCACCGTTGCTATATATTGCATACCCACTTTTTGTTTGTCCATCAGAACAGAAGCGATGCACGTTTTTTTGCGTGCAGCCTAAAATGGAATTGATTCGCAAATTGAGTGCTTGAACAAAAAACTTTTGTTCAAGTGTCAGAACGATGAATGAAAAAAACTATTAATTTTCAATAACTTAGCGACTGATGAGTCAAACTTTGGCAAAGGGAGATTAGGCACATACGCATTAAGGCAAGTTTTTTGCATGGTAACGTTTTCCATTGCTATTTTAATGATTTAGCGCATAATAAACGGCACAAAACTTGCTTTATCAATCTTTGATATTTTGAGCAGAAAAAAAAGATCAAAAATTCCCTAGCCTTGGATTAGGGCAACTCCAAAAAATTAATAGACCACTGAAGCGTTAGGGGCAAGCCCGATTGGTTGCCCCCTATTGGTACATCATCATTTAGGAGTTGCCTAACTTGCCTAACAGGTGTGAAATATTGTTATTGAATGACATTGGGATTGTTTATGAGTCGGTTGGAAGCTTCAAATCGAAATCCGCTATTCAATGCTTTTAATTGTACATAAAAGTTATGTCATTTTGTCCAAGTTCAATGGTGCATATAGACGTTCAGAATTTAGGGCGAAACCTTCAAGGTTTCCAAAACCTTGAAGGTTTCTAACTCAGAATTTAGGGTAAAACCGTAAAGCGTTGCAAAAACCTTGAAGGTTTCTAACTGAAATTATTATTCTTACAAACTATAAGTAAAAATGGCAAGTTCGCTCGTTTGCAAAAACATTTTTTGATGCTAATGGCATATACAGATGTTCAGATAAATAATTTCACAAATCAAAGACGGATACTATCCCTTCAAGGGATAGCATCCGTTACGTTATTTTTCTGAAAATCTATATATCAGGAATCCGAACTGGCGTTGGTTCTGTCAAAAGTCAAAGAAAAATAGAATAATTTTTTTTAAAATCAATAAATTAGTTAAAACTCATTTGTGTGCATAGAGCCGTCCTAACCCAGGGAGAACCAAAAAAACTTGAGCATCAAGAAGTTAGGGTTCATATTGGGTAAAAATTCACTTTTGACATGGTTTATATTACAGCAAAATATTGGCGATGGGCGCGAATAAATTTCACCCATAGATGAATAAATCATGCTATTGAATTATTCTGGTACTTTCGCTTATTTTTTTGACTCAAAGTTTTTCGCGAAGCGAAAAACTTTTGCGTAGAAAGTTAAGTTATAAGGTAACTACTCAGCCCTGAAAGGGCGAATTATTACAGCCCAGGGCAGCGCCCTGGGAACCCATTTTCATACGCCCTTTCAGCACCTGGGGCGTTGCCCCAGGCTATAACAATTCGCCCTTTCAGGGCTAAGTAGTTACGTTATAAGTTAAGTTATTGATTTTACGTTTTGACAATTCGCGGGATAATTGTGTTCGCGCCTAAAGTTTTGGCGCGCAAAAACTTCTGTGACGGGTTGTGAATTTATTAACTCTTAAATAACTGATTGTTTTTTCAAAGTTAACGGATACTATCCCATCGAGGTATAGCATCCGTTTCGTTACGTTATTTTTCTGAAAATCTATAAATGACTTGTCATGGCAAATTATTTAAACTTTTGTTTCAATCAACTTGTACTCACAAGTCCATGCTTTTTAATTCAACAATGTTACAAACACGGGGTTCCCCAAAATCCGTTATAACTAGACAAAAGCGTGTTATCCTTGAGAGCAAAGTACAAACCCTTTGTTGTTGAGAACATCGTTTTTTACAATTTTGTAAACCATTACTTATTTTTTATCGCGAATTTTATGGATTTCGCTGATTTAGTGTATAAATTAGGGCAAAACCGTAAAGCGTTTCCAAAACGCTTTACGGTTTCTAACTGAAATTATTATTCTTACAAACTATAGGTAAGGTTTTTTAGTTTATGCCGAGAATTATGACACTTCTTTTCAATCCCTGAAATTCCGAAATGTTTTTGGTCAAATTATTGTCAGCCATTTCAAAGAGTTTGTGAAGGTTTGTGAAATATTTATGATACTTTTTCATATTTCAAATCCCGAATATTGAATTGCGAATATTTTGACATAACTGGATAATTTAATGATATTTCAGTAAGTTAGGTGATTTTTTTTGATAATTTGTATAACAACTTTTTTGAAATCACTTTTCATTTATTTGCTATTGGCTATTTGGCTACCCACTATCACGGCAACAGCCAATGAAGGGTATCGTTAATTCCGTTGTCACAAACATTATGGTGGTTGGATTTTCAAAGTAACAAACATTACAATGCACAAGTGTCGCTGGTAAAGTTGGAAACCCGTTGTTCGCTATAAGCGATTGTTTGCATGAATCCAAGATTTTCGATGACATCATTTAAGATAGATAATTGAAGGGTGCCCTACATTGACTTTGAAAATGCCACTAACAGGATATAAAAAACATGACGAATCAAGAAGATAAACAATTGTTTGACAACACAGATGATCTATTTCAAGAGGACGATCCCGCGTTACAGGACGACGAGTTATTTTTTTCTCAGGACAATGCAGTTGTGCTGACAGAACCGGAAATGTGGGAAGTGATGATTATTGATGACGAAGAGGATGTTCATCAATTGACGCGCTTTGTGTTGGAAGATTATGTTTATCAGGGGAAGAAATTAAAGTTTGTCAGTGCCTATTGTGCCGAAGAAGCCAAGGCTATGTTTGAACAATCTCCTAATATCGCCGTCATTCTATTAGATGTGGTTATGGAAACCAACGATGCCGGTTTGAAATTGGTGAAATATATACGTGAAACATGGCAGAATCGTTTTGCCCGTATTATCCTACGCACAGGGCAACCGGGCTATGCCCCCGAAAAGCAAGTCATCCTGAAATACGACATCAACGACTACAAAAATAAAACGGAGTTGACGGATCAAAAACTTTTTACGGTCATTACCGCCAGTTTACGTGCCTATTCTGATATTATGACAATTGAGTCATATCGGCAACATCTGGAAGACAAAGTAGCTGAGCGTACCCATGAACTTCAAGAAAAAAATGAGGCACTTGTCAAACTAAACCAACAATTAATCCAAGTCAATCAGGAAAAAAATGAATTTTTAGGTATTGCAGCGCATGATCTGAGAAATCCACTGGCTGCCATTCAATCGTTAGCAAACCTGATTAAAACGTCTTTGGATGATTTTCCTAAACTGAAAATTTCTGAGTTTGCTTCTATGATCGAGCTCAGTTCTCAGAAAATGTTTTCTTTAATCAAGAATTTATTGGATGTGAATGCGATTGAATCCGGCAACATGAATTTATCACTTGACGCTTATGACATGCTCCCTTTTTTGCAAATCGTCGTGAATAATTATCTTCGGCCGGCAGTCGAGAAGGAAATCGCGTTACAATTTGAATTTACAGAGCAAGAATACAAAGCCCGAGTGGATGAAAACGCAATATTCCAAGTGTTGGACAATCTGGTTTCCAATGCGGTTAAATATTCACCGCAGGGTAAAAACGTGTACGTGAGAATTATCAAAGGTGAACACACGGTGCGTTGTGAAATACAAGACGAAGGCCCCGGACTTGAGAAGGAAGAACTCTGCCAATTATTTGGGAAATTCGTCCGTTTATCTCCACGCCCCACTGGTGATGAACATTCGACGGGCTTGGGCTTATTCATCGTCAAAAAATTGGTCACTGCGATGAATGGTAAAGTGTGGTGTGAAAGTGAATTAGGAAAGGGCGCAATGTTTATTGTTGAGTTTCCTTATGTAATGGGTAATGAGTAATGATCGATTCTCAATTGCCAATAACAAACACAGTAGACTGAATCGTTGTATTTTTAGAGTTTGGAGAAAAATATGAAAATCCTAGCAATAGGTGTCAATTCTGCTTTTGCCACCGGACCTTACGAAGATGTGATCACAGTAAAACAGGCCCGTGAACTGTGCTTGAAAATCGGTTCAAAACCAAAAGAGGATGTTATTGCAGCCGAGATTAACAAACTCAGTCAACGTCTTTATACACCGAGATGGCAGTCTAATTTCTTGATTGAATTTGATATGCCAAGTAAAAAAGGGAAAAGACCATACCGTTTGTTAGTCGATGCCGGTGGGGATGTTAGACATGCCCTCAAATTTATCGGTTTAACCTCGGCAGATGTGGACGGCGTTTATATTTCCCATCCGCATAATGACCATATTGGTGGTATTGAATATCTGGCACTGACAACGTTTTTTAATCCTTTCTATACGCCGGCCAAACAAGAATGGCTTAATAATCAATTCATTGCCAATAAACTCTTTCTTGAACAAGATTGGTGGGCCGTCCCCCCCGGCAATACCAAGCCCGACCTTTTTATTCATAGAAAAGTGCTTGGCCCATTGAAAAGAGCCGTCGGGCCGGGCTTAGACACTTTACAAGGTGTGCCTCATGTCAGTCTTGAAACCTATTTCGACATCCATGTCCTTGGCAAACAGGAAAATGGACACACGAAATCTCATCAGTTTCAAGATGGTGAAGGGCAATGGACGTTAACGCCTATTTTTGCCATGCATGTGATTTCCAGTTCCGAAGAAATGCCCAGTTACGGCATTAGTTTGCAATACTCCGGTGGTTACAATGTCCTAATGCCCACGGACATCCAATCGTTGATGCCGACGCAATTAGAATTATATTATAAACGGGCTAATGTGATTTATATGGATTGTGAAACCTCGCCGTTCCCTTCTGGCGTACACCCCCATGTCAAGGATTTAATCAATAATATGGATAAAGAGATTCAAAAAAAGTGTCTTCTTTATCATTACGACGGTTATCCCGAAGTGCCGGATGGCATGTTTTCGGGTATTTTAAAAACGGGGGATTCACACACCTATCCTGACGAACAGTTTCTGGCTCAAGGGAAAGGTCATAAAAAATGAGGACGTTACCTCAGGAAAACTCGCATACTCGCTTACCCATTCATGTTATTACTGGTTTTCTTGGCAGCGGTAAAACGACTCTGCTCAATCAGTTATTACACCAACCGGCGATGCAACACACCGTTGTGATTGTCAATGAATTTGGTGAAATCAGTATTGATCATTTATTGATCAAAGCGACAACTGAGGACATGATGATATTAGAAGGGGGGTGTGTGTGTTGCTCTGTGCGTAGCGATTTACTCAATACGTTGGAAGAGTTATCCCGCAAGCGGCTTGCTAAGGAAATTCAACCGTTTGAACAAGTACTCGTAGAAACCACCGGACTTGCTGACCCGGCACCGATTCTACGGACGCTGATAAATGATCCATTTATCGCCACCCATTATCGTTTAGATATGGTCATCACCACGGTCGATACGGTGTATGGCGCGCAGCAACTTGATGAGTATGATGAATCAGTTAAACAGGCCGCGTTGGCGAATCATCTCATCTTGACCAAAATCGATCTGGTTGAGGCTGCGACAGTTGAAGTTCTAAAGCAACGTTTGCGCCACGTCAATCCGACTGCTATAACGCATGAAATAAACCTCAACCAGCATACGCTTGATGCGTCCATTTTATTCAATAGCGGCTATTACAATAGCGAAACCCGACAGCTTAATGTGGAACGCTGGTTACAAGCAGACGTTTATCTTGAACCTCAACAAGATACACAAGATGCCACCCACGCACCATTGCCAGCCCCTTTGCATGAAAATGAACGTCATCCCGATGACGCGCACGAGCCTCTCCGACATGATGCCTACATAAAAACTTTTTGTATTGAACACGCTGAACCCTTGCACTGGTTGACGTTGGAACGCTGGATACAGCAATTGACCCGTTTGCGTGGCAAGGATTTGCTCAGGGTTAAAGGCATTGCCTATACTTATGAAACTGATTTACCTGTTATTATTCAAGGCGTTCAGCATATTTTCCAGCCGCCTGCGACATTGGACGCTTGGCCGAGTGATGAACGGCGTTCTCAAATTGTGTTTATTACCCGCAATATTGAAAAAAACGTGGTTGAACGTGTGCTACATGCCTTGATTGACAGTAAAACCCCGCTTGATGTTTGTCAGGCAGCTTTGATTTTACTGGGACAATAACCTAGCTGTGTCAATTGATGACTCACTGATGTTATCAGTTGAAATGATATAGTGGAAGTACAACGGATTGACTTCATTCCCTGATTATTTTAAGGCGGATGTGGCTCAATGTATTGAGAAAAATTTATCGAAATAAACCATAACTTCTTATTTCATTTTCACCCTTTTCAACGGAGCGAAGTCTAATCAAGTTCAAGAAATTTTCAAAACCGCTTTAGCAGGAGCAACGTTGTCTAAAGGCTCGACACCACCAAAATATGACAATTAAATTTGGGAGAAATAAACAATGGTGACAGTCGAAAAAATTAACGATACCACATTCAAGGTGACTGTTAAGGATCGCACGGTGACAACACACAAAGTGACTGTTACCCCTTCATATTACGAAAAGCTAACCAACAATAAAATTTCACCGGAAAAACTGGTAGAAAAATCCTTTGATTTTTTACTAGAGCAGGAGAGCAACACCAGTATTCTGAGTTCTTTTGATCTCCCTGTCATTGGCAGATATTTTCCTGATTACGAGTCCAAGATACCAAAAATGCTTGCTTAAATAAAATAACTTCACGGATAGTATCCCTTCAAGGGATGCTATCCGTCGTGGTTTAAATTTTCTGAAAAACGATTAACTCATGTTTCTATTGCCTCAATTTGGCAAACTTTGAAGGTTTGATGCACACTCATCAACGATGTTGAAAACTTACCATATGCACACACCTGTCACACATCCCCTTTAAGTATTGGGGCATCACAGAAAATTGTTGCTTTTTTTCCTTCCAAGTGAGAGGCGTATTTTGCGTCTCATCCGCCACAAGCTCAGGCGCGAACCCGCGCGATTCCATTGCCGTATCCCATTCTTGTCGTGCCGCGAGTCTTTCTTCAAAGCTGCGTGCCTTTTGCGCCGCCAACATCAGTTGATATTGGCCTTCTAATGTCGCATCCGGTTGTTGCGTCGCGACAAAATAAATTGTCTCTTTCCCCGGTTGCTTATTCAACCTAAACGACTTGCGTTCAGCCGGGACAAAATAAGTGACTCCTTTTTGCACCGGGTTTTGATTCGCTTTTGCTGCCCTTTTGGGCTTAACCGGCGGAAATAAACGGGAAATTTTATTGTCAGAATCAATACGAAAAATGTATACATAGCTGTTTTCGGTTGGCTCAAAAATAAGCTTGTAATGGCTGCCAGCGTACAACACACTATCGTTACCAAGGGGTTGAAAATCCTCTTCACCTTTGGGACGAGATAAGTATTTTATTTTGAAGGTGAACGGCTCAAAAGCTTGGGCAGAGGCTTGTTCTTCTGAAGTCTCGGATGCCGGTTGGTTTTCTGGTGCCTGGTTTTCCCCGGCTGTTGGCCAACTGATTGGACAATCGTGTCCAAACCAACAGTACTCGATATACAACAGAGCACTGCCACCAACAATCGTGACAAAAAGGGCTATGAGTGTCGTTCGCATAAATACTCCTTATCATATAGACGTTCAGAAAAATAGGGCAAAACCTTCAAGGTTTCCAAAACCTTGAAGGTTTCTAACTGAAATTATTTATCTTAAAAACTATAGGTGCTCGTATAAAAGATAACATCTTGTAAGGGCCTTAGCAAAAATAATCAAGTTAAATTAGGGACTTTGTTCCAAATAATAAATAAGTAATGAATCATAAAATTTTCGGCGGTACTTATACGCAATAGCATCAAGAGTCGGCCAGCTTTAGTTTGACTGAGTTGTCATTAGTGTTTTTGCAAAAATATTTTCCTTGTTCAATCAGTGTAATAGCGGCAAACTCCTGCGCCTGGTCTTCGGGTTCAAACTTAAAACCAGGCGCAAGTGTTTGTGCCTTTTTAAATTCTATACTTGTTTATCAAGTTTAGGTTTTTTGGGGGTTGGCAAAACCTTTGACAGCATTTCCTTGAAAACCTCTATGTCAGAACAGCGGATGGCCTGTCTCAGAAGTTGTCTCAAATGTTCCCGCATAGAAATAGTGCGAATCTGCGTCATCATGTCGTTGGGTACGATTCCAAATCGTTCGTCTAGGACTTCGATAATATCATCTCTAGCAAAATCAATTCCCCCCATTTCATAAACCTGCTGTCCCGCGACTGTATCCATCAAATCAAAATGTAACA
>QNER01000301.1 GCA_003646175.1 Candidatus Parabeggiatoa sp. nov. 1 | reverse complement strand
TCAGGGCTGAAATTCTAAACCCATAAATCCTAGGGCGTTGCCCTAGGCTGGTATGTCAGCCCCAGAAAGGGGCAAAGCAATCTAAAAAAGTCTTATGCGAACTTAGTGATTGCTGTACTAGTACACTGTCAACTTTGTTTTGACGGGTGGACATTGGAGTCCAAACTGAAGGAAGGGCGGTTCCAAGATAAATCTGGCCGACTCCTTTTACCCGTCAGAAAAATAAATATTTAGGGCAAAACCGTAAAGCGTTTCCAAAACGCTTTACGGTTTCTAACAACGTTTGGGGCCGGCAACAAAAAGACGTTGGGTGGCTACGAACTCTTACATCAAACTGAGGTCACACTCATTCCAATTGGCTTTTATTCTTCAAAGTATTGATATATAGCACACCTTGAAATTTGGCTATTGAACTATCATTTATAAACCATACCGTAATCAGTTTTATCAATATGCACTTTTTTGTACACAAATTTTCAAATTTATTGAATATTTTTTGGTCGCTCACGTTATGGGTGTCGGTAGGACTGATAGCCGGCTGTGCCTCTGAATTCGTTTCTATTCCCGAACATTTTGCACGGCCGCCCGCCCGCAAGGAAATCACGGTGACTTCGCCTGAACCGTTGGCAAAATTTCAAGCTGAAGTTGTTGATACGGCCGAAAATTATCGTTTGGGTACTGGCGATAAAATCATGGTTGAGGTTTGGGGGTATTCAGAATTATCCGGCAATCATCTCATCGGCCCTGATGGTAGAATTACTTTACCACTGGTGGGTCCTATTCGGCTGACTGAATTATCCCGCGAACAAGCGGCACAAGCCATTACAGATAAGCTCACGCAGTTTTATACCGAGTTATCCGTTGCTGTGCGTATAGAGGATTATGCGTCCAACCGAGTGTTGGTATTGGGACGGGTGGCGCGTCCGGGCGAAATACGCTTTGGAATGACCGCACCCACTTTGCTTGAGGCTATTTCGTTGGCCGGCGGTTTTGCCGATGCCAGTGGTTTGGAAGGGGAAGCACAAAGTTTGCCTTTGACTCACTGCGCGGTGTTTCGGGGACGCGATAAGATTGTGTGGATTGAACTTGAGCCGTTGCTCACGGGCAAGGATTTATCCCTCAATCTTAATTTGCAACGCAATGATATAGTCTATATACCTGATATAGAAGAAAAATTAGTGTATGTACTGGGTGAAGTCAAAAATCCTGGTGCTTTTCGCTTAACCCCCAATATGTCTTTTATTGAATTGCTCGCTAAGGCCGGTGGGCCAACCATAGATGGTGCCCCCGGTAGAATTAATGTGATTCGCCCCAGTCAAGGGCTCAATCAGTCAATGGCTCTGGGTGATTTGATAGCTCCTAATCAAGAGATTAATGTGGCTCTCCAAGAAGGAGATATTATCTACGTGCCGACTAATACTATTGCCAAAATCAACTATGCTATACAATTTTTGACACCTTTCAGTACCATGTTGGGCGTTTATGCAAATGTTGAATCCATTCGTGCTGATACCCAACGCCGTAAACTTGATAAGGAAGAAGAAGTTTTAAAAACTGAACGTGCTGCCTTTGAAGCTGAAAAAGCAGAAGCTGAAAAAGCAGCGGCTGAAAAAGCGGCCGATTCTGACTAGGAATAACTAGGAACTATGGCTTTTTCTGGAACTACAACGTCGTCCGCAGACGAACAATCTATTCCGACCGGCCGATTTAAACCACTGGTCAGCCTTTTGAAGTATAAGTGGCTGGCATTGTTGATCATCATTGTGGTTAGTGCTGCGGGCATACCGGTGTCTTCCAAGAAGAGCACACCCACTTACACTGCAATGTCGGCGGTACTGGTGTCACCTAAGTTTATTCCCAATCTTAGTTCGGAAAGAGGGATGGACTTGGGTCGCACAGAGTATGATATGTATATCAAGCAACAGACAAAAATGATAACGCGCCGTGATGTTTTGCAAGAAGCACTACAAATACCTGACGTACGAGAAAATTGGTTGCTGGCAGGTGAATCTGATGCCGAGGGTAGAATACGCTTAAAAAATGCGCTTTCAGTTAAAAGTAAACGTGGTAATCCGTTTATAACTATTACACTCACCTTTGATGAACCTAAAAAATTAGACATTGTACTTAATGGCGTTGTAGAGGTTTATTTGAAAAGAACCCAAGAGGAAACTATTTTTGACAGCAGTGGCCGGATTGATAGGTTGCAAAAACGTCAGAAGAAATTGGAAAAGTCGATTTCAGATAATCAGAAGCGCCGTACTAAAATTGCATTAGAATTGGGGGTGACAACCTTTCAAGGAAGCAGCTTAAATCCTTACGATAACATTTTAATTGAGAGTATGAAGGTGCATACGCTTGCACATCGCCAGCATGTGGAAGCCGAAACCCGCTTAGCAGCACTGAAGGGTCGACAAGGCAACGGCCAAACGGTATTGGATATACTCGTGAGAGAAATGGTTGCCAATGATAGCGTACTAAAAAGTTATAAAAGTAAGCTGATTGAACGACGCACAGAATTGCTGACTCAAACATTAGGATTAACCTCAAAGCATCCTAGCCGGCGTCGTGCTAAACAAGAAATCGCCAAAATTGACCGAGATATCGAACAAGCAACCAACGAATTGTCTAAAGAAATCCGTAACCGTTTGTTGGCAAAAGGCAAAGCCGAAATCTATCAAGCGCAACGCCTAGCGCAAGCATTAGCTTTTGAATTAAAGGCGCAACGTGCACAGGCGAACCACTATGCTGCTCTCTATAATAAAGCACTGGCACTCAATCAAGACATTGTGCGTGCTTATCAATTACTGGATAGAATTAATGATCGCATTGACTTTTTGGTTATTGAATCCACAGCCCCAGGATTTGTGCGCTTGGACTCGCCATCCACAAAAGTGTTGGAATCTGGTGGCAACCGAAAAATAATCGTGTTAATGTTTTTGGTAGTGGCTATTGGTTTGGGGATTGGCGTGCCAATCCTGTTGGATATGTTAGATCGGCGCATCCGTACGCCGGGCGAAGTGCATAAAATTCTTGGCTTTCCACCGATGGCTTGGATTTTGGATCGTCATGACATGAGTACGGAACAACTTGCCAGGGATTATTTGCGTCGTATGGCATTGGCATTAGAACGTGATTGGCATACCCATGAAACGACGGGGTTTGTACTAACCTCGGTTAAACCAAGCGGTGGCACAACCAGGCTGACGTTAGAGCTGGCACACATCCTAAGCGAGTTGGGTGTGCATACCTTGGTGTTGGAACTCAACGCCTTTAAACCTGATGATCGTTATAAAGGTCCAAGTCCCTATAATAGTTTAATTACCTTATTAAACCAAGAAACACCATTCAGATCACCCGAAGCATTGGTAATACCTGCCACGGCGGATTTACCAGATCGTTTACCGGTGGGTGAAACGACAAAACGCTATCTAGTCACTCATGGCAAGTTGCGAACCATTCTAAAGCAACTCAATGCCCATTATGACTTGATACTTATGGATACCCCACCCCTGTTATTGTCATCCGACGCGGAATTATTGGGCGAAATTGCCGGTGGCGTTTTACTGGTGATTGAAGCCGAGGCGGTTACCCCGGGCGAACTTAAGCGGGCTGCACAATTATTGGAGCGTTTAAATCCGCCGGTCGTTGGTGCGATACTTAATCGAGTCAAGGTGTTCCGGGGGGGCGGTTATTTTGCCGAACTTTTGAAAGAATACGATACAGGTGCAAAATTGCGCCCGGGATTGATTAAACGATTATTTTGGCCCTAACTCTAGTAGGAGTCCAAACTTTAGTTTGGCCTCTGAATGAAAAATAAAATAAAATAATATGGAACAATCACAATTATCAGTGGTAATCATTGGACGCAACGAAGGTGAACGCTTAGAACATTGTATTCGCTCGGTACAAGCGATGAATGATCCGCCAGAGGGGATGGAACTGATTTATGTCGATTCGGCTTCTACGGATGGGAGTCCTGCCCGTGCCGAGGCGTTAGGCGCACAAGTGTTAGTCGTCCATCCAGAACGGCCAGCGGCAGCGATTGGTCGCAATGCTGGGTGGCGTGCTGCTACCGCGCCGCTGATTTTATTTCTTGATGGTGATACAATTGTAGACCCAGACTTTGTTAAAGCAGCGTTGTCAAGCTTCACTGACCCAAATGTTGCTATTGTCTGGGGGCACTTGCGTGAACGATATCCACACGCTTCTGTGTATCAACAGGCACTGGATTTGGATTGGGTCTTTCCGATCGGGGTTTCGACATTTTGTGGTGGCATTGCGTTAATGCGTCGTCATGTATTAGAAGAAGTGGGTGGTTTTAATTCGCAGTTAATTGCTGGGGAAGATCAAGAAATCTGTCATCGGATCCGTGTTCAAGGCCATCTTATCTTGCACATCGATCAACAAATGGCTTTACATGATTTAGCTATCACCCGCTGGTCACAATATTGGTTGCGTGCGATTCGTACTGGATACGCTTTTGCCGAAGTGCCAACACTTTTGCACGACAACCCTAGCCAGTTCTGGCAACGCAAGTCATACAAAAATGTGCTGCATGCTAGTATGTTAGTCGGTCTTTTTTTGGTTGGCTTTATTATGACATTGCTGTTAATATCACCTTGGCCGCTGTTACTGAGTGTGGTATTATTTCTGTTGCTGAGTGTGCGTAGTGCGGTCAAAGCGCGTTGGAAATCGAGCCACTTATTCACATTGTTATTGTATGGGTTACATTCGCAGTTTCAGCACATACCCATTGCCATTGGGCAATTGTCTTACTACTATCACAGGTGGCGCAGACAACGTCGTCGCTTAATTGAATATAAATAGTGCTTAGGCTGCTTCCAAATAATGGGGGCAACCACAAGGATTTGCCCCTATCACACAAGGTAGTCTGTATGTAGGGGCAATCCTTTGTTCCAACCCCTTTCGTTAGTGGTTTATTAATTTTTTGGAGTTGCGTTAGATGAAAACTAAGTACTGAACCATAAATTTTATGGTAGAATTTTTTGTAGGGTGGTGAGGGCTTTTGTTGCCCACCGAGATGGTATAGATTTTCTGTAGTGATTTGACGGATGCTATCCCTCGGAGGGATAGTATCCGTTTAAGTGTCATCACTACTTTTACTGGACTACCAAAATTTTCAATCTAAACCTCCGAGGTTTGCCAACGCTCTACGGTTTTTGGCCAAAATATTTATCTGACAAACTATAGCAAGATGGTGGGCAACAAAAAAACGTAGGGAGCCCTACAAAATACTTGAAAATTTGTGCTTCAGTACTTATCTAATATTCTTGGTCATTAATTCATTCACAATTCACAATTCACAATTCGCTATAGAAGTTTTTCTAGAAAAACTTCTATAGCAAACACAATTTACAATTCACACATTTATGATCTCCAGCGAGAGTATGACTCCCAGTGAACGACGTGCCACTATGGCACTGGCAAGTATTATGTCCACGCGTTTGCTGGGATTATTTATGATTTTCCCAATATTCGCCCTTTACGCACAGGATTTACCTGGGGTGACACCTATCTTGGTGGGGCTGGCAATAGGCATTTATGGCCTCACACAAGCGATTTTACAGATCCCGTTTGGAATGTTGTCGGATCGTTTTGGACGTAAACCTATCATTTATATCGGTTTACTGATATTTGCGCTGGGTAGCGTGATAGCGGCCCTCTCTACTTCAATGACTGGTATTATTATAGGCCGCGCGTTGCAAGGGGGGGGCGCAATTGCGTCAACGGTGTTAGCCATGACGGCGGATCTTACCCGTGAGGAACATCGTACTAAAGCGATGGCGATGATAGGTATGAGCATTGGGGCTTCATTTATGTTAGCCCTCATTGCGGGCCCGGTGCTAAATCGCTGGATAGGTGTGTCTGGCATTTTTTGGCTTACCGCTGGGTTTGCGTTAGCAGGGATTGCTATATTGCGCTTGGCAGTGCCACAGCCGCTCATTTCTCATCCTCAGCGCAAGTTAGCAGTGCCAGCGCAATTTAAACGTGTGTTGCAAGATACTCAATTACTACGCTTGGATTTTGGTATCCTATTACTGCATTTGTTGATGACATCACTGTTTGTGGTATTGCCTTTGGCTTTAGTCGAAGCGAAACTGGAGGCAGAGCACCATTGGCTGATTTATGCGTCAGTCCTGTTGGCTTCTGTCATTGTTATGGTGCCTTTGATCATCCTTGCTGAAAAATACCGTATTATTAAGATTGTCTTTGTCGGTGCAATAGGCCTCTTAGGTTTATCTCAATTGGGCTTGAGCTATTTACATCAGAGCTTAACTGGCATTGTACTTATGCTATTTTTATTCTTTACCGCTGTGAACTTACTTGAAGCTAACTTACCTTCTCTCATCAGTAAAATGGCACCTGCGGAAAGCAAAGGCACGGCAATGGGTGTGTATTCAAGTTCACAGTTCTTTGGTGCTTTTTTAGGCGGGATCAGTGGTGGGTGGTTGCATCAGCATTATGGTATAGGATCTGTCTTTGCTTTTTGTGCGGCATTGACGGTGGTATGGTTTCTACTGGCTGCAACGATGCAAAAACCACGTCACTTAAGCAGTCACTTACTCAAAATTGGACAGATTGATAAACAGCAGGCTGATCAATTAACCCAGTGTCTTATGCAAGTGCCGGGCGTGGCAGAAGTGGTTGTTATTCTTGAAGAAGGGGTTGCTTATTTGAAGGTCGATCGCAAGGTGTTAGATGTGGAAGCTCTGAATGGATGTTCTGCTACGACAAATTGTGCTTAGTATTTTGATTTATTCCACATAATAACGGATAAATGGCTAAAGGTGTGAATAAAGTGATATTATTTAAGGCTACAAAAGGATATAATAAGAGCGTTTCCAAATTAGGGTGATAATTCATTATGGATATTGATGAAATGATACATTTGTATTTATCTGGAGAGTCGCCAAAGGAAATTGGTCGTAAAGCCGAAATATCACCAAAAACCGTAATACGCCACCTCAAGAAGTCAGGCACCCAAATGAGAACACTCCGCGAATCCATGAAAATAGCGGGGCATCAAGGTAAACTAAGCCGTATTCAAAATCCAGCCTCTTTTAATCATTCAGGGGTGATGGCTGAAATGTATAATGCTGGCTCAAGCATTCCGGAAATTTCGGTTCAGTTAAAAATACCTCAAAGCACTGTTAGGTATTGGCTGCTAAAAAAAGGCGTGGTTCTGAGAAGTAGAAATGAATCTCTCAAAATAGCTTCTGAAAAGGGAAAATTTTCGTCAAGAAAAGGCACTACTAGAGAATTCACGCAAGAATGGAAAGACAATATCCGTAAGGCGCGTATCAAGTGGGGGCATGAAAATGCCAAAGGGGTATCGCTCAAACCGAGCGGATATTTTGAAATAACGACAGGTGAAAACAAAGGCAGACCTTTGCATGATGTCATTATGGAAGAACATATCGGCCGAAAGTTGGCACCAAACGAGGTTGTTCATCATAAAGACAAAAACAAGCAAAATAACGCCATATCAAATTTAGAAGTTCTGACTAACTCTGAGCATGCGCGTCTTCATGCCACTGAAAATCACATTTTTATGGAGAGAAACGAAGATGGCACGTGGAAAAAATCTAGTCATATTAATAGGTAACTTAGGAAATGATCCTGATGTGCGTTATACGCCGGCGGGGGTAGCCGTTGCAAATATCAGCTTGGCTACCAGTTATTCTACCAAAGATAAACAAACAGGCGAGTGGCGGGAGGAAACTGAGTGGCACCGTGTTGTTTTTTTTGAGCGACTGGCTGAAGTCGTCAAACAATATCTACACAAAGGTTCACAAATCTATGTAGAAGGTCGCCTACAAACTCGCAAATGGCAAGATCAAAACACCGGTCAAGACCGTTACATGACTGAAATCATTGGTCGTGAAATGCAAATGTTAGGAAGTCGCAATGACAGTGCCCGTAGCGGCTATGACGCACAAAGTGGTGGCAATTATTCTCAGCACACACCAGCACCGAGCGGTGGCTATTCCGCGCCAGTACCGCCCCCAGCGAATCAAGGTATGGGACAACAGGCTTATCAACAGCCTTACACGGGACAACCAAGTTCCCCACCGCCTTTTGCGGATCAAGGCATGGAACAACCGGGTTCCCCACCACCGCAGACCAATCCAGGCATGGGACAAGCTACTCCGTCACCGGCAACGACTCCTAATAAACCGCCGGGTAAGGGTTTTGATGAAGATGTCCCATTTTGATGAGTAACAATATGAAATCTATCGTTTTAGCGAGTGGCAATCCGGGTAAATTACGCGAATTTGCCCAAATACTGGCAGAATTT
>QNER01000300.1 GCA_003646175.1 Candidatus Parabeggiatoa sp. nov. 1 | reverse complement strand
GCATGGACATTAATCATCCACACGCCCAAATCCGCTGCCACTAAACAAGCACTTGCCACCGTGTTAGGAATATCGTGGTATTTTAAATCTAAAAAAACTTCAAAGCCTTCTTTAACTAAGTTTTCGACTAAGACAGGCCCACTACGGGTAAATAACTCTTTACCGATTTTGAATCGGCAACGATCACGACCTAATTGTTTCGCAAGAGCAAGAGCAGGTTCTGGTTGAGCGAAATCTAAAGCGATAATTAAGGGAGACATAAAAATTAAAAATGATCAATTTTCTTTTGTTATAACGGATATTTAATGGTTTGACGGATGCTATCCCTTCAAGGGATAGCATCCGTTTGGACAGGTGAATCGCATGTTCACTTCAAAATTCGTGACAATCAAAGATTTTTTCATTCTGAATGAACTTATTCACCGTCAATTCCTTGTATAGGTTTGAGCGTGTTCCATTGCTGACAACTTGGGCATTGCCAATGTAACCTTCGCGCTGTAAATCCGCACTGACGACATTTATAAGCCGGTTTGTTTTTCAACAACTGCCTCATGATCTCTTTCAACAATAGCAAGTGATCATGGGTGATAATCTCGGTTTTGGACAGGGCTAAATCGAGCAGATGATCAAGGCCACGCAACGATGGCTGCTTGTGCATTTGTTTAACAATAAAATCAGCGGCTTGTTGCTCACCTTGTTGCTGTTCGATCAGATTGGCCAACATTAACATTGGCGTAATGCCACCATGGTATTTTAAAACATGACGCAAATAACGGGTAAATTCAGGTTGTTTGCCAAGGGCTTGATAACAGGTTTGCAAAGGTTCTATCACTTCGGTGAGATAATCAGGATCTTGTTGCTCTACCCGTTGAAACGCCAAAATGGCTTGTTCTCTGTTACGCTGTGATAAAGCCAATTGACCTTCTAGCAAACTGGCACGAACACAATTAGAATCGTTCTTTAAGGCGTGCCGTATTGCTTGCAGTGCCGCGTCATCGGATCGATGTCTCAGGTGTACTTCGGCTTGTTCACAGTAGTATTGGGCAATCTCTATCTGCTTTGATTCATGACTCGCCTTAGCCAATTGTTGCGCGGTGTGGATGGCTTTTACCCAGTCCTGTTCTTGTTGGTAAATCTCCAATAATTGGCGCAAGGCTAATACTTGATGAGTCTCCGAGGCAACCAGTTCTTGAAATAAATCTTCAGCCCTGTCCAGTAAACCAGCGTGACGATAATCCTGACCCAGTTCAAACAGCGCAAGGTTGCGTTGCTGAGGATGAAGGCTAGGTCTGGCAATGAGATTTTGGTGAATCCGAATGGCTCGGTTGACTTCGCCGCGGCGGCGAAATAAGACGGCTAACGCTAAATGGGTTTCGACAGTGTCACTGTCTACTTCAATGAGTTTAATAAATACATCGATGGCCTTATCAGGTTCTTCATTAAGCAGATAATTCAAACCTTTGAAGTAATCCGGGGACCAAGACGATTTTGTCGGCCTTTGCCGTTCTCGATGCTGTGCTGCCAACCACCCAGAGGCAGCGGCTACTGGCAACAACATCCATAATAAATCAATCATTACATCAATACATTCAGGCGATAGATTGCACAGGGCCAGACAGCACTGACCAAAGCTTTACGTACCAAGGTGTTATAAGAAATTCCATAGACTGTCAGAAACAGGAAATCGAAGCAAAAGCTTCAATGAGTCTTGTCCAAAGGCTCGACACCATCAAAATCGCGTGGTTGATCGCTGCTTTCCCCGAATATGACGAAAATAAAATCGTACTTCGCTCCAATTCTTGAAAAATAAGGTAACTCCCAAATAATTACCAGTGGGGGGTTCGATTTTTTCCCCAGGTGGAACTAAAGGGCTATTCACAGCTAAAGTACAGCAAAGCTAAACTTTAGCCTGAAAACCCCTTCGGGGTTGATAAAATTAATCTATGTACAGGACAAAAAATTATAACCAATTGATTTTATAAGTGTTCAGTGATGCTATCGCTTCTTTTTTTGAACGTCGAACTCAGCTTTGGAATTTACCGTCCTCATTTGGGTTGTGTACAAAAACTTAACGTCAAAAATATTTTGTTGAGTGATACTATCGCCAAAAAAGCGATAGCATCACGACTTGAACACGTTTTTATCCTGTGCATAGAAAATACCAGTGGGGGAGTCTATTTTTTTCCCCAGGCTTCACCTAGGGCTATTCACATTCAACCCCTTCAGGGTTGAGAAAAGTGATTCGGGTATGTTTTTTGGTATATTATTTGGAGTTACCTAAATCATCAATTAAACAATTTATAAGAAAATTAGCTACCCACTTAATATCCATAACCCTTCTTTGAACGGTGTAAAGACGATGGAAAGTCCTATTCTTGAGATGTGATGCAAGGAGGTTTAACTGTCGCCGTTTAGACGGGTAGCCAAAAAGTTGTTGGTGAAATAGTCAGGTTATAAATCGTTATCTCGTTTTTAATATTCGTTTTTCAGAAACACTGCGAGTTCGTTTCAAGCAAAAACTTCAACCCCATACTTTTCTTTAAGTCTATATATAGATGTTCAGATAATTAATTTCACAAGTCAAAGTTAACGGATACTATCCCGAAAAGGAATAGCATCCGTTACGTTATGTTATTTTTATGAAAATCTATAGCCAAGCTGATTGAACGTTATGATGAAATTTTTGGTACGTCTGATAACAGATTAGACACAATACTTATTTCGCACGCATGTAACCGCCGCCTATATTGACTCTATCTCGCAATTCCTTGCCAGCTTTGAAATGGGGTACATATTTTTCAGGTAGAGTCACCGGGGCACCCGTTTTGGGATTACGTCCTTTTCGGGAAGAACGATGATGCAGAGAAAAACTCCCAAACCCACGAATTTCTATCCGTTCCCCGTTTTCCAGAGAGAGTGCCATCTGTTCTAAAAGAGTTTTAATGGCTAAATCAATATCTTTTTGGGATAATTCTTTTTGGGATAATCGGGTTTGTTTTAGTACAATCGTTTCAATCAGTTTAGATTTTGTCATATCAGTTATCAGTTATAAATTTGGTATGGCGTGTTTTTTCGCTTTTCACCTTCAGATTTAGCGGCGTTTTTTTCTGGGGTTCAAGAGGGATAGATTATTTTTCTTCTATATGCGGTTAAACGTAAAAATGTAGGGGGAATGAGCCATGCTGCCACCTAGAGGTGGTGAACAGAACAATATTAACCCCAAAAACCGCACAGATATTTTTTGGGGTAGTCCATCAGCGTATGCTAAGGCGTTGGTTATTGTTTTGACAACCTATCGTTCAATGCAACCGGCTCATCTCACGTTCCCATTCAATGAGCCAAACGTTACGGCAAAAAACAACCTCAAAGTTGACGAAACGATTGAAAGGCAGGTACTATAGCTTTTCAGTTAGAAGGATTCAATTAGAAGGATTCAAAACATTTCGTGATGCTATCGCTTTTTTTGCGATAGTATCACTTTTGCGGTTCAAAATATCGAGGCAATAACCAGTGCTATTGTTTTAGTATCAGATGCTGTTTTCAAACTTATCGAAAATACATTGATAACAATAAGGTAATTTGGAAAGAACCTGTCAGTTACCGTTATAGCGGGTTATTGAATAAGTACCGAACCATGAATAAACCGGTATTTTATAATTAACGTTTGCCATATTTTCAATGGGTTAAAAATTTTTTAACACCTGGTTATTTGTACTTCGGTACTTAATAACTGATGTTACGCACTGAATTTCCAAGCCTAGGGCTAAAGCCCAAGGCTAAAAGCGAAAGTCACCTAAAGGTGACTAAATCCATTTTATCAGTCGGCTTTAGCCACCTTAGCTTTTAGCCTTGGGCTTTAGCCAGAGGCTGGTTGGCTTGTGGAACCATTGTGCGTAACATCAGTTAATAATTGTCCACTTTAAACCGATTTCGAGGCAAAATAGTTTTTCAACAAACTTTTGCATCGAGTTGTATTTATGCCACTTAAACTAAAAAATATGAAAAACCAAAAGAGCATCGATCAAAACTCTTAAACGTTCCCCAGGTAAAACCTGTGGCTATTCAAATTCAACCCCTACGGGGTGAAACTCAGTTTCACTTGGGGAATAATCAACCCCTCCTGCGGGGTTGCCTAGGTTTCCTTAAGGCTACTCACTTTTCAAACGGGAAACCCGTAAGTATGTTGAATGTGAATTCGAGGCAAAAGTTTTTCACTAAAAACTTTTGCCTGAAAAGGTGTCAACCTGGGGTTTTGCAAGAAGCTCAAAATTCAAAAAAAACCTTGTCTCCATAATGTCGCTGTGAAGTGGCTACTCTTTCTCGCAGCAACACGTTGTCATATCGATAAACTTCGATCTCTTAAAAACCATGCGTAATCGCGTTCGCTTGGAATGACAGAAGTCTGTCTGGCTATAGTATCGTTGATATCCAAGATGGGGTTCAACTAAAAATGGATATTACTCTTCATTGTTTACCATCTGTTCTTTGAGTAAATCGCCGAAAGTGGTACTAACCGATTGTTGTGAATTGCCATAATCTTGAACAGCTGCGGCTTCTTCTTCTGAAACCAATGCTTTAACAGACAAGCTTATCACACGTTTCTTGCGATCTACATTGATGACTTTGACTTGGATTTCGTTGCCTTCCTTTAAGAAATGGCGAGCATCGTCAACGCGCTCATGTGCTAATTCTTGGGCCCGTAACAAGCCTTCTACACCGTCTTCCAATTGAACAACAGCCTTGCTGTTATCAACTTCGCCAACAATACACTTAACAACACTACCTTTAGGATATTGAGCGACAAAGTTAGAAAAAGGGTCTTTATCTAATTGCTTGATACCCAATGAAATTCTTTCGCGTTCCGCATCTACCGCTAATACGACGGCTTCAACTTCATCACCTTTCTTGTAATTGCGTACCGCGGTTTCACCGGGGACGTTCCAAGAAATATCAGACAGATGCACCAATCCATCAATCCCGCCGGGCAACCCGATGAATATACCAAAGTCGGTGATGGATTTGATATGGCCCACAACTTTATCATTTTTATTATGGGTGACCGCAAAATCATCCCACGGATTAGCATGACAATGCTTGATGCCCAGCGAGATACGACGACGCTCTTCATCGATGTCGAGTACCATGACTTCAATGTCATCCCCAATTTGTACGACTTTAGAAGGATGTATGTTTTTGTTAGTCCAGTCCATTTCTGACACATGCACTAACCCTTCTACGCCTTCTTCAATTTCTACAAAGCATCCGTAGTCGGCCAGATTGGTGACTTTTCCAACGACGCGGGTATTTTCTGGATAACGACGTGCTATGTTGTTCCAAGGGTCTTCGCCCAATTGTTTGAGGCCTAAGGAGACTCGGACACGTTCGCGGTCAAATTTGAGTATTTTGACATCAATTTCATCGCCAACATTGACCACTTCATTAGGATGTTTGACGCGCTTGAAAGCCATATCAGTGATATGTAGCAGACCATCAACCCCGCCTAAATCTACAAAGGCTCCATAATCGGTCAGGTTTTTGACCACACCCTGCCGTACCATACCTTCTTGCATGGTTTCTAACAAGGCATCGCGTTCTTGGCTGTTCTCTTTTTCAACCACCGCACGGCGTGAGACAACGACGTTGTTACGCCGTTTATCAAGTTTAATGACCTTAAAGTCAAGTGGTTTACCTTCCAGATAGGTTGTATCACGCACTGGGCGCACATCCACCAAGGAACCGGGTAAAAAGGCGCGGATATCGTTCATATTGACGGTAAAGCCACCTTTCACTTTTTCAGTAATAATCCCGGTAATGGTTTCATTAGTATCATAAGCATGTTCAAGCACCGCCCAAGCGGCAGCCCGTTTGGCTTTTTCGCGGGATAATTTGGTTTCACCATACCCATCTTCTACCGCATCCAAAGCGACTTCAATTTCATCACCAACTACAACTTCGATTTGGCAATTTTCATTGTAAAATTGTTCAATTGGGATAGCGCCTTCAGATTTGAGGCCGGCATTGACAATAACCACATCTTGGCGTACTTCCATGACTATGCCCTTGACAATACTGCCGGGCTTCATGTTTTTCTCAGCTTGACTTTCTGCAAATAATTCAGCAAAGCTTTCGCTCATATTAGTTTTCAGTTATCAGTTTGAAGGTTCGGTTTATAATTAATCAGTTCCAGGCTAACATTTTTTGTGCACAAAAAACGTTAGCCTGGAAATCAGTTTGCTGCAAAAGTGTTTTTTTGAAAAAATTTGAAAAAAACGGTCAGACTCACTCAAGATGATATTTACAAAAAAGGAAAGCGATGATCAGTCCAATGACAATCGGGTTTTTCATGGCTCTATTTTGTACCACAACAGAAATCCATTTTTGTCAAACAAAAAATAGGATTTGTTTATTGTGTTTAATATCTTGTTGACCATTCACTCTTTTTGAAAAAATTTTTGCTTTGCAACCAGTTGTCAGTTATTCGTTTTTAGATCGTGCTCATTTATTATAATAAAACTATGAAATCGATAGTTTTATTTGGCCTTTAAACGACAAGGCAAGATACTATTTTATTAAGGTGATAGAGCGTTGGGGGGAGATGTTTGTTGTAGCAATGCGTTCAACAAAACCACCCTTTGCATTTATCGTTACCGTTTAAAGTTTTTTTAGTGATCCGTTGTTCTCAAAACGCCTGAGTGCTTTAAACGCTTAAACGTTGACTTTTAGCCCCGGTTCTTTTATTTTTTCCAGATTTAGCCATTTTTATCTACGCTTTTTCGCTTCGCTGTCAACTGGGGCAAAGATTGCATATACAAACCCCTTTATGTTGATAAATCAAATAGGGATTGTAAAGCAGCAGTCCAGTAAAAATATGCACCAGAGCTTTTCCGTTTTGAGTCTCAAAAGGGGCAAAATTTTTTATCGACACGAAAATTGGGTTGTCCCTATAGAATAGTATTAAAAATCAATTATTTATGAAAAATGACCCGCGAGTATACGCTAACTAAACGGTGTTCAGTTTAGAGTGACATTTAAACCCTGGACAATGGATGAAACACGCGCCACCACTTTTTCAATCGACATCCCCGTTGTATCAATGACATAAGCATCAGCGGCGGCTATTAAAGGAGC
This sequence comes from Candidatus Parabeggiatoa sp. nov. 1, assembly GCA_003646175.1. GTDB lineage: Bacteria > Pseudomonadota > Gammaproteobacteria > Beggiatoales > Beggiatoaceae > Parabeggiatoa. Next base: position 1,215 of record QNER01000300.1, on the reverse strand, counting down.
AATGGTGCGTGTGCTGTCGCGTTTATCACGTTCTGCTATTTCAATCGCTAAATTGGAAAGCTTAGCATCTATTCCTATATTGATCAACTGTTTATAACGTCTTTGTGCACGCTCTTCTATACTAGCGGTTAAAAAAATCTTAATGGGGGCTTCTGGAAAAACCACGGTGCCCATGTCCCGCCCATCAGCAACTAAACCCGGGGCGGTGCGAAAAGCCCGCTGTCGGCCTAACAGTGCTTGACGCACAGCCGGGGAGGTCGCAATTTGCGATGCCGCTGCACCACAACTTTCGCTCCGTAATGAAAACGACACATCTTGCCCTTCAAGGATGATTTGTGTCCCGCTTAAATCCGGTAACGGGTAAAAATGGACTTTTAAATTTATAGCTAAGGTGGCTAACGCGGTTTCATCTTCTAATGAAACTTTATTATGGTGCGCCGCTAGGGCGAGTACTCGGTATATGGCACCACTGTCAAGGGTGTGCCAGCCTAACTGTTTTGCCAGCCGACAGCAGATCGCCCCTTTACCCGCACCACTAGGTCCGTCTATGGCGATGACTGGGATGTTGGTACTTATCATTGGTAGATTTTTTCAGGAAAAGTGTTTTCCATTTTGTGCGGTGTTGCAGATAAATTCTGGCCTAGGCTTTTGAGGTTTGCCAAGCCTTTAAGGTTTTGATTTATGATAAAACTTTTTTAATACCTATTAATCATCGATCAGGGGATCCATATTTGGTGTAATATGGGTGATATGGTAGGTGAATTAGCCGCTGAGTTAGGGTGGCTATCTTGAGTTATTCACAATAATTAAGATACCTTCAACCATATTGCAGCATTACCTAAAAAAATCGTTTGCTAAAGGTGTCGCTGTTAGAAACCCTGTTTTTTATCTGTGCTTCGGTACGAGCCGGGTATATTTTTTTGTAGGATGGGTAGCCACTTCCTAAGTTTACCCATTAGGACAGCAACCACCGACCGAAGAACGCAACGTGCAGCTTTCACCGCATTACGCTCTCCAGAGCAACTTTTTAAGTCTGTAATTCTAAGGGGGTTTTCTAACCATCCGGCTAAACCCTTATTTTTATAGACCGTTACTCCTGCAACCCTTCCCCTTCTCCCACTATTAATGGGACGTATCTAACCCATGTTAGCCGAGTACTATGATTACTCCGTTATCTTAGGAATTACTTCCCTTAGACAATCCCATAGTTAATAT
>QNER01000299.1 GCA_003646175.1 Candidatus Parabeggiatoa sp. nov. 1 | reverse complement strand
AGTGTACCTAATAGGCCCAACAGAGGGCCAGGCTTTGAACTGAGTACAACGAATTGCGCGGATAAACGAATTAAGATTTAACACCCCAGTCTGGTACTCAACAAAACACCTACAAAAAGTAGACATAAGAGGCCCAACAGAGGGCCAGACTTTGATTTGAAAACCTTCAAAGTATTTGATGGCCCCCAAATCAGATTGAACTGGGTTGAGTGCAACGAAACTGGCGTTTAGCGAACGCCAAACTGGCGTTTAGCAAACACATTAATTGAGCCATTTTTCATTTTACATTAGTATAACACCCCAGTCTGGTACTCAACAAAACACCTACAAAAAGTGTACCTAAGAGGCCCAACAGAGGGCCAGGCTTTGATTTTAAAGCATTCAAAGTCTTTTCTGGCCCCCAAATCAGATTGGACTGGGTTGAATACTAAACCGAACTGATAGTACTCAGCTATCCTTGATTATATGCAATCCTTGTAGTTATTGCTTTTTCCAAAACGCAGAACAGACACAAAACCGCCAACCGCTAAAGCAGTTATCTCGCTTCGCTCGTTACGGCGTTTGTCTAAGAGCTACTGTACCCTAAAGGGCACTGAGTTCAGTCGGTCAATCCGATTTCTTGAACAAATCGGATTTCTGGCAAACGAAAAAAAACCTCCAAGGTTTAGATTGGAGGTTTTTTCTAAGTAAAAATACTGCGCTTACTATGCTTGCGGGTGGTATTGTAAAGGCCAATAAAGTTCCAATATCGCAGATAACAAAAACGGAACGACAATGCTTGCTAACATTAAAGAATATTGCAGGATCGTGTGAACACGATATTTTGATGTAACAATGAAATATACTATATAACTGGTAAGCAATAAACCGCCCAATTGTTTGAGTGTTTCAATTTCTGACGAAAAATGGCTATTTTGAATGAGTTGCCCTTTTAATAAAACAATATCGACAAGTACGTAAAAAAAGGGATACATCCAAGGAAACACTTTGTGCTTGCTTGTTAGCACTAAAGTTATTCCCAATCCAATCAGAATCGTAAGTTGCTTTATGAAGATCCAGAACAAAAAACACTTCCATAAGCTGTCTTCTGGTGAGTAACGTAACCATAAGAGCAAGTTCCCAGTTTCATAAAACAACGCTAACGCACAAATTGCACCCAGAAAAGGCACCACAAAGGGTTGTTCTTGTTCAGGATGACGAATTTGGTAGATAATAAAATATCCAAATAGACTCCACAAAATGAGATAGCTCGAACTCACCGTTAAAATGGCTGTTTCTTCCAAAAGGCTTTGGAACTCTAAAAAAAAGGAGCTGAACAAAATGGTTAATAAGGCGAGTCCGAAAACTAATCGCGTATAAAAACGCGATTTTAAGAAATCGGAGTAGATGCATAAAATCAGGATGGTAAGAGCAAGTAGATAAGGAATCACGGCTTTAATGTCGAAATTTTTTGCAAAACTTGTGAAGCCTGCTTAATCAATAAATTTGTACATGGACTACTGTTCCATTGGGTTTTAGCCTTGAGCAAACTTCTCATACGCTGTTCAGCAGTCAAGTAATTGCCAGCCAACAAATTGCCATAACCAACAATAAACGATTTTATTTTTTGTTCTGCTGGTAAAGACTCTATGGATTTTGCCAAATGTACAAATGTATGTCGATCATTTGTCACACAAGCAATCATATCAAGACTATCCATCAGCTTAGTGAGTTTATTAGTGCAATTATCTTGCGAAAAATAAGTCTCTTTTTGTAACGAGGCTTCCAATAATGCACGAATGTACAACACGTAGGCATCGACAAAATTTGGATCACTCCTAAGTGCGGTTTCTAGCTTGGGCAGGGCAGCATTGATATCTTTGTTCGTAAAGTGAACAGAGGCTTGTAGAAAATGTGCATCGGCTTTCCAAGCTTCATTGTCTAACGTTATACCCAGTGCCTTAGATAAGGCTGAAGAGGCCATTTTCTGGTTTCTATTACGAAGATGTAAACGCGCTAATTCTAACCAAGCACGATAACGTACCAGATTTTTTTGCTCAGCATGGGCGAGTTGTTTGAGCGTTTTTAGCTTGAAATCCATGTCAGTGGAAAGCGTAACGGCTGTGAATGTCCTTGCCACACTTTTGTTGATTATACCTGAAAAAATGCCATGATAACGCATAAATACCGTATCCCCTAACGGTACTTTTTTCTCCATATAAGGTACATTATTTTCCGGTAGAGGTTGTTTATGTAACTCTACACAGAGTTCAGGTAAAGGCTCGTCCTTTTCCAATGCTGCAAATATTTTGTTAAGGCGAACTTCAAACTCTGTTGGGGGTGGTGTTACTCCACAGGATAGCAAGAAGGCCGATTTTTTACTATTATCCACAACCTGCTTACCATTCATTGCTATCCCTATAAAAAACAGAATCAATACTGTAAGTATAGTAACCAATGTGAGATATGCCTTATGACTACTCATTTTCTTTAGCCTAAAGAGTTAGCAATGATAATCAACTTCAAAAGTATCGAATTGTTCACTATCCCTCCATAAGATCACCTTGTACGCTGACGAAGGTTGATAAACTGCTTGGAAAAGAACGGACTGTTGAATAAGATGTGGATACAGACTTGCAAATAATTCCATTCCAGAAGGATAGACAAAGAAAAAAAGGATAGAATTTGCGTGTAATCCAGCGAGCAGTTCTTCATCCACTTTCGTTTCCAACTCAGGTGTTAGCCAAACAGGATATTTTGTTTCTATGGCTTTCGAATTGGGTACAAATTCTAATTCAAAGGTATCGATGTCTCTGTCAATGTTCTTACGAAGGAAAATAGTCCACTCTCCTTCAGAGATTTCTCCAAAATTTTTACGGCTTTCCATAATAAAAGCTTCAGAAATTGCCTTTTTATTCAATGGCACAACACGGTCACTCAAGACGATATATTCCTTTGACCAAGGCCGAATAATTGTCTTTCGGCAAAGTGTTCCAATCCTCATATCACGTCCATGTTCAACCTTTGTGCGTTGTCCATTAACAACGTCTTTGTCTTGGTGTTCTTGCTTATGAGCGAAGTATTGACTTAAAAGAACAAGTAATAAAGTGACAATAATGAGTACACCAAGCGCATTAGCAATCGCATCAATAAATGAGCTACTGGTCGCGTTGACTTTCACTTTTTTCCTCTCTAGTTTGACTAGAATACCATTGTTCTACCAGTGCCGAATACGAGTTATCACTCTCATTGAGGGGCCACCAGATGGGCTGAATGGTAATTCTTTCAGCCTCGTTTTTGACCGTTGCGGTTTTCGACAACTTATTGAATAACTTCTTCAGCGACAGTTGAGTTCGTATACCATTTTTTGTGAAAGCAACCAATAGGTTGGGATTAGACTTGAGTGCTTTAGCCAGTGTTGTCACCTTGATTTCTATTTCTCTAATACCATCAAGTTCTACTGACTCATCAGAATCTGCTCCAAACCATTCATACTTCTCATTGGGTAAACATACAATCACAGCATCAATTTTCTGGAGATCAGTTCTTGGTATACTAGATAAATGTTCATGCAAAAATATAATGATAACAAATATTCCCATCGTTGAAAAGAGGACATCCAAGAAGGGTAAAAAATTGACTCCCTCCTCGTTGACCTCTAAATCACTATGGTTATTTGCATAAAAGCGTTTGGTTTTAGTCGATGTGTTGGACACAATTCATCTACCTACCTTAATGGTTGCTATGGTTTTTCAATGTACGCCACACAACATTTTCATAAACCATATCTATTCGCTGCCATTTGCTTTTGACAGCAATCGTCATTAACATCACAAATAGGACCAGACAAAGTGCAATTAATGTCGTATCAAAGGCGATGCTCAAGTGACTTAACACCATTGTCATGCTCTCAGCCAAGGCATCGCCCTTTTGAGTGCTTTGAAGTAACGGTTCAAATGCTTCAATGGCGAGAGAAATACCATAGACAGTGCCAATAAAACCTCCCAACGGGAGGGCAGAAGTTCCAAATTCAAGTGGACTCATACATTCCTTAAAATGCCGTTGTCGTAGCGACATCAATTGGTTGGCATAAAAATCTGGATCAGGATCATTGTCATTTTTCAATTCGTTAAGATGATCTGAAATATGATCCAGTTGTAGGTCTCGCGCAGACAAATACATGGCGAGACGATAAAGGAACGGAGCCTTCGTATAGTATTCCCGCCCCAAGTCAGCCGTTGACTTGGCCGTCATCTGTTCCAATAGATATTTGTCCACGATTTGTAGTGCTACCCATTGAAATAGAAAATAGAAAAACAACACAAGAAAGGCGAGAAAAATAAACACACACAGTGGTGTGGATAGATAACGATCAAAAGGTGGGGAAGGTTCCCACAAATGATAGCGTCCTATGAGTTGATAAAAGCTAAGAGTGACCAGAATCGCTAATAGTGTAGCGACAACTAAAGGACGAATACTGATATTGCCATTTAATAAACGCATATTTTACTCGACCTGTTCTGAGTTTTGAGGTTCACAATAAGGTAAGTTTTGCCTGATCCTCTCAATTTGTTGGCCTATAAAAGTGACACTTTCTTGGAGTTCTGCCTGTTGCTTTTCAAGCGTCATTATCTTTTCAGAATAGCCACGGATAAACTGCCGATAGTCATCAAATTCCTCTCTAGTTTGGGCTTCGGTAAGCTTTTTTGTGTTAAGCTGTATTTGCGTTCTGAAAACGGAAATTAATGCGACCACACTATCGGCAGAACTTGTTGCGTCAACCAACACTTGTTGAATAGTCAGAAATGTTTTGCAGTCAATCACAATTTCTGAATTATCTTCAAGAACCTTAGCGCTATTTTCTGCAACGGCTTCCTTTGCTTTAACCTCTTCTGCTTCAACTGAGTATGTTGTACACAACAAACATACCACCATAAAAAAACGAAAACACATTTCGTATCTCCTTTATGATAAGCGGGCCGGTGAACTTTTGATTGATTTTTCACTAGCCCACCCATATTTTGCCACAATGCCATTAAGTGAACAGGCAAACACTTAGTAAAGCCCCTACCAAACCTCGCGTATTCAGGGATTGTAAGGGAGAACCGACATGTTCGCCCAAGCTTAGCTTAATGGCATTGATATTTTGCCAGCCCACCTATTGTGGTGCCTTACCAGGCGAAACTTTTTCCAGCCCCCCAATGACCTTGGTCAAGGCGTCTTGCATGGACTGCATGTCTTTTACAAAATAGTTTAGCCCTGCAATGGCTTGCTCAGCCATATCTAATTGAAAATACTGTGCCAGGATTTCTCTTCGTGATGGCAATTCATCAAGCAAGGCTCGATTTTTTTTACGAAGAACTCGTAGTTCTCCTTGTATCTTCTTCATTTCGGTCTTTTTTTCATGCCATAACTCCGCTATCTTACGCCACTGCTTAGTGAACGGACTACCTATTTGACCTTGTTCCACCTTTCCTTCTGCGTATCTCGCGTTGGCACCATAGGTGTCAATAAGTTGCGTCGTGTAACTCCATATCTTCGAATCTTCATCGAAGAGCGACACCGCTTCATTAGCAAGCTCGCTGACTTTATTCAGCTCAAGTTCGGCGGCTTCTTTGGAGTAGTTTTGGGATTTCTGAAGTGCCTCGATGACACTATCAAAACGATTTTTCAGCGATTGAGACACCGCTTTAACACTCGCTATCGAGTCTATGACCGTTGTCTGTGGTTTGTCCTCATCCTCCTCAGAGGCGGCCGCTTTGACACTGTCTCTCGTTTCTGTGACAGCAGCAGTTTGTGGTTTGTCCTCATTCGCAGCCTTATCTTCGGCATGAGCAATAGTGAAACAACTTAAAACTAACCACACTAAGAACATTACAATCTTCACAATAATTACCTCCAAATTCTTCCTTCTGGGTTTTTTGCGAAACCCAGAAGGTTTTTCAATGAAATTCAGTCACAAATATAGGGTATTGTGAATAACGACAGCAAGCAATAAAATATTATGCTGCTGTTTCGTTTCGGGAATTCCTGGTGTCATTCCAGAAATAAGTACCCGTCCAGATATTCTTTAAAAATAAAGGTTTTCGTCGTAAAAATACCTAAAAACTTCTGGACGGGTACTTAACTGATGGACTCTATTGAGGTGATTTTCCAGCTGTCAAATCAATGCTCTTCTCGGCATCGGCCGTCCATTTCTTCAATTTACCACGCACATTATTCAGTGAGCTAACGACCTTTTTGATTTCAGCTACGGCTTTCTGCGCTCTTTTCAGCTTTAACATTTGAATAATTCGTTGCTCATTCCTTACTATGTCCGTCAGCTGATCGTACAACTTTTCGCGATTCTCTTTGATCTGAAACGATATCTTATTCAGATCGGAGCGCAGTTGTTCCCACCCTTTGACGATATTTTTGTAGGCATCGCCTAATTTTTCAAGCTCTTCGATTTGGTATTCAGCCAAAACAATCAAATCCGAGATAGCATTCGATAAGTCGCTTCCCGGCTGGAGCTTTTTCAACTCAGTCCTGATGCCGTTTATCACGGTTGTGAACCGCTCTTTGACTTTATCCTTGCTGGTTAATTTTCCTTCTGGAATTTCTTTCAAGACATCTTCTGCTTCTTTTCGAGCCTTTTCAATGGTTTCTCTTAGCCCAGAGAGAGCATTGACAACTTCTGCCGTCACATCTTCTTCGGCATCTTCAGAGGCAGTATCAGCAACTTGTTTTTGGGTATTTTCAGAAGAGTTAGCAACCGGATTCTCTTGAGCATAAACTGATTGCCCAAAAGCCAACCACAACGCGAACAGAATTGCGCGTAACATAATGAAATTAACCTCCTATATAAAAATCAATCAACAAGTCAATCTACAAATAATAACAAATGGCGTGTTGTCTGAGAAAACACACCTTAAGGTGAAATAGGAATTTTCGACTCAGTTCATATTTTTTCAGGGTAAAATAGAAACCCCTATGTTCACCCGAAGGTGTCTTTTGTCAGACAACACCCCAAATAGTGCTTGGACATAAATGCCACATAACTTTTGTCCGACACTTTATTTACTCCGTTTACTGCATAGTCCTCCTTATTTTCATCGCGATTAATGGGTTAAAAAACTCCAATTTATAAAGTATTGGTATAGCAATTCCCGTTCAGAGTTCTAGCCTAGATGTGAGCGGGAATTGCAGGGTTTATAGGGAACCACCCTATTTACCATCCTAAAATGTCTTCACAAATGGACAATGAGGTTTTGAGTTCATCAAGTTGTTCTTTGCAGCCTTTTTCGAGGTTAGCAATTTCAATTCGAGTGTCATCAATTTCAAGTTTTCGGAACATTAGTTTCCGCCATCTTAAAACATACATATCGTATGCACGCCATCCCTTATTCTGTTTTAAACGGAATTCTGGGGTTTTGAACTCGTCCATCTTTCTTTCTAATGGCTGGAGCTGATCATTCAGTTTCGTTTTTTCGGCTTGCTTCGCCTTTTTCACGCTAGTTAAGGCTTGAAGTTGTGTTTCCAACGCTTTGATTTCGGATTTGTAGATAGCAACCACATCGTGATCACACTCTCCACCATATTCGACCAAAATCGCTTGAGCTTTCTTCAAAGCAGATTTAGTCTCTTCAAGCACAGAAGCCTCTTTTTGGGGAGGATTATCTGGTTGCTTTTTGGATTCGGCTGTTACAACATTTCCGAATAGACAAACGCCTGCCATAAAACACGCTAATATAACCGCCCTTTTTCGAGGGGCATGAGTGCTAATCATAATAGGAACTCCCTTGCTAAAAAAAATTTTTGTAGGGTAGGTAAGTGTACTCTTGGTTCATGGCTTTCGCCAAAATCTTATCGCACGCTTGCCCACCAATTTTATAGAAAACTTTTGCGTACTTACTTATATATGCCGAACAAGTATCATTTTTTCAAAAATTAACTAACTGGCATACTTCAAAAGTTTCCTGCTTATTGATTGATGTTGAGTCGTTTTAGACGGATGCCCTCTTTTTTTGCTAACCGTTTATTATTTAGTAGCAACTTCACGACTGATACAATAGCTTTATATATGCCGAGCCACTCTCATTTTTTGCCAAGCCACAATAGATTTTTTTTAATCGCTTGTATTGAGTGACGACTGACTGACATAACCGCTTTATCTATATATGCCGAGCCACTCTCATTTTTGTTGAACTGAGTACAACGAATTACGCGGATAAACGAATTTTGGTGTCGTTGAGTGAATCTGCTAGATTGATTAAAAACGGGCTGTACACAGTTGAATGAACTGATTGTACCTTGAAACCTAAATAAACTTCTGAATCAATTCGTTTATCCGCGTTATTCAATTCGTTTATCCGCGTAATTCGTTGTACTTAGCACAAGAGATTTTTTGATCGCT
>QNER01000298.1 GCA_003646175.1 Candidatus Parabeggiatoa sp. nov. 1 | reverse complement strand
GACATTGTTAAATGCTAATTCTAATTGTAACATATCACCCGGATAAATCACTTGCGCGTTTGTGGGCGCAAAATTTAAACTGGGTTCATTATTTGTCGAAACCTGCGGGCGCGTCGCTTTAACATGCCCAAACCCGTATAAATCATCAAAGCCGGCAGGCTCAACATCTTGGCAGGCGGCAAGTAATGTGACTGCTAATTCAGACGCGCTGGCATTTGGTTGTTGTGCCATCATTAATGCTAAGACTCCACTGACTAAAGCCGCCGCTGCCGATGTGCCATTATACCAATTTGCATAACCCGTTCCCGGCAGTGTGGTTAGCAAATCTACCCCAGGGGCACTGAGCGATAATCCATTCCCAAAATTACTGGAGTGCAACCGTTGCCCTTCTTTATCAAATGCGCCTACTCCGATAACCCAAGATAAATAGGCTGGAAACGCGACGGCACCATTTTGGTTACCCGCAGCCGCAACCACAACTTTATTTTTAAGTTTAGCATATTCCAAGGCATGTTCAACCCATGGTGCATATTCATCCAGCACTAGGCTCATGGAAATAATTTGGGCATCGCTACCGGCAGCCGCCAAAATAGCAACGGCTAAGTCAATTGAAGAAAAATTATTTTCGCCTTGAGAATTAATTTTATACGGAATAACCTTGGCTAATGGCGCAACGCCACAACCACCAATTTTATTATCACATTTTGCAACCATTAAACCTGCCATCGCCGTGCCATGCCCATTGGCATCATCAGGCTTATCATCCTCGTCACCAAAATCATAACCATAATCAAATAAAATATTACCCAATAAATCCGGATGCTCCGGATCAACGCCGCTGTCCAACAGGGCAATGATGACTCCCTCGCCTTGCGTTTTTTCCCACAATGACTGAACACCTATTTCCGTCAGATGCCACTGTTCCGCATAATGCGGATCATTAGGTATTGTTAATGGGTTGCGCGTTGCTGCAAAATGCCCTTGCACATCCGGTTGTGCCAACCATTTTTTGGCGGTGCCGGCAACATCAGTGCGCAGCGCACGACGGGGGGTAGTTGTTTCTAGAACTAACCAAGGTAACGGGTGCAAATTATGGATAATACGTCCTTGTATGTCCAGTTGCGCCAACTCAGCAGCATTGATTGGCTGTGACAAGTGGACAAGCACACGCGCTGCATACGTGGTGGTTGAGAAATAATAAAATAAAGCACCCACCATCAAATGTACATAAAAACGAATATTCATAGAATAATATATAGTACATTATTCCCAAATTGTCATTTTTTGTATTGGGAAAATGGTTTCATTAAGGCAAAACCTTCAAGGTTTCCAAAACCTTGAAGGTTTCTACTCATTAGGGCAAAACCTTCAAGGTTTCCAAAACCTTGAAGGTTTCTAACTCGTCATTTTTTTGTATTGGGAAAATGGTTTCATTAAGGCAAAACCGTAAAGCGTTGCAAAAACCTTGAAGGTTTCTACTCATTAGGGCAAAACCTTCAAGGTTTCCAAAACCTTGAAGGTTTCTAACTCGTCATTTTTTTGTATTGGGAAAATGGTTTCATTAAGGAATGGGGAATAGAAAACGAGGTATTTTTTAGGGCAAAACCTTCAAGGTTTCCAAAACCTTGAAGGTTTCTAACTCAATCCCCAATTCCTAATTCCCAATTATTTTGTTGACCATGACAATAATTATTAAATTGTATGATAACCAGATTCAATTTTATTAAACGTTATTTTATAGCGACTTACACCGGTTTTTGGGGCCCATTTCGCGCAGCCTATACACATCGTTATCTATTATTCTTACTGATTAAGCGTGATATTATCACACGCACATCAGGGACACTGTTGGGAGATGCCTGGTTGCTATTTCAACCCGCTTTGCAAATCCTTGGTTTCTGGTTTCTATTGGACATTGTGCTTAAAATAAAGTTTCCTAGTAAGGTTGCATTTGTCGATTATTTTTTAATTGGCATGTTGCCATGGTTATTTATAGCTGAAGTTTTATCGCGCAGCTTAACCGTCTTAACAGAGTTTGGGGGACTGTATCAGCGGGCCGTGTTTCCAGTCATCATTTTACCTTTATTGCCCTTATTCTTAGCCACTGTATTATATACATTCGTCATGGTGATAACGGCAGGTTTGCTGGAAGGAATTAACACCATACCCATAGCAGCATTAACAATTATGTTGTTGGCAATATGGTTAATTCCTTTGTGTTATTTGTTAGCTATTATTGGCTTATTTCTCAAAGATATAGGGCAATTTTTCCCATTTTTGATTACCATCACCTTATACTTAACCCCGATTTTGTATCTGCCCACCCAGATGCCTGATCCGTTACAGTGGATATTAATAATTAATCCAATAGCCGATTTGATGGCACTGATTCATGCCGGCTTGCAAGATTTACCATGGGCATGGGGTAATATTTGGCGACCTGTGGGGTTATGGTTGTTATTATTAGGGCCGGCGTGGGTATTATTTAGACGTGCTGAACCGCATATACGCGAAATGCTTTAATTGGGAATTGGGATCTACGCAAAAGTTTTTGCGCGCAAAAACTTTTGCTTCAAATTGGGAATTGGGGATTTCTGATTGGGCACAATTGCACATTAATTCATTATGTCTATTATTTCGACAATGTCACATTAGAAACCAAGTTTCTGGCAGAAACTTGGTTTCTTCGCTGCCAATTATTGAAATGTGTTTGAGGCAAAAGTTTTTGCGCGCAAAAACGTTAGTCTCGAACCGAGAATGGGTAATGGGATCTACGCAAAAGTTTTTGCGGAACAAAAAATTTTGCGTAGATTGGGTAATAGAATTCTTGCATCAGTTCTCGGTTTGATTTCAAAAACACGGGTAGTCCCTACTAACATTTTATGAAACGAACAAACCTAGTCTAAAAAAAGAACTCGCTATGATCTATTACCTTAGGATCAGCAAATAAATTTCCGCCAACAGCTTTTCACGCCAAAGTTTTTGCGCGCAAAAACTTCTTTGTTACAGCAGTTGTCTAAAAGCTCAAGTACCCTAAAGGGCACTGAACCCAGCCAAGGAGGAAGTTAATTTTTATTCGATCCTTTGAATGATTTTAAACCTATTACCTATTACCCAATCTACGCAAAAGTCGGAGCGATCGAGTTCAACTTTTGCGTAGATCCTATTACCTATTACCGTTTTACATCAAATGAAGGTGACACTCCGCAACCCATTGATATCTAAATACTCGAGGTTCAAGTTAGAAACGACTAATATTCTAATATACGCCCAACCCCGCTCTATGTATGGGGTAACAAAATTTTAAAGGGCTCCGAAATGATTGTATTTCAGTAATTTGGTCAGCCAATGACAACCAAAATGAACCTTTTCTAGTTGTCTGTTTGTGCAAACCACAAAAAATATTCTTAATGAAAACCTTAAATGCGAACCAAAAATCATAACCCGTGCCATTAAAAATTAAGTATATTTTTCAATCTGTTAACTGTATATTAGTTTATTAGCAATTTCTAACTTGAACATTGAAAAATATAGTTTTCATCACTTAAAAAATAATTATAATACAAAGAGTTAGACTGTAAAAAAAAGGGACAAGTCTAATGAACAATGAAAAATGACAATTTCAAGTACGCTCCAGTAATTATTGGCGTAAATGTTTTTTTGGGTATTTATAATTGGTAGAATAAAAACTTTAAATACTTGGAGGTGATAAATAATGTCATTCAATTTAAAAAAGCCAGTGTTGTTGTTTTTGCTCATTGTGGGGATCTTTTCCGGTGGGAAAACGGTGGATATGGCAAGGGCATCAGAGGATGCAGGCTGGGAGGCAGTTGTTAATCGCAATTTTGGTTTAGGCATTTCACTGGAAAATGCTAACTGGGAAATTTTCACTAATCGCAGTTCGGTTCTAGCTATTGAGGTTTCCAAGGATGATGAAACCCTTTGGATAGGCACAGCCGGTGGACTTGAACGGCGCGATGCGACTACGGGACAACTGCTACAAGTGTTGACCAATTTAGATGGCTTGCCAGATAACTTTGTCTTGTCACTTGTCAATGATGACAACGGTGGCTTGTGGGTAGGGACTAGGGAAGGCGGTCTGGTCCATCGGAATAGCGAGGGTCAGTGGAAAATTTTTAACACTGAGAATTCTGGCTTGCCGCATAACAATGTCTTTGCCCTTGTCAATGATGACAACGGTGGGGTATGGGTGGGAACTCCAGACGGCCTTGTCCATCTGAATTCACGGTCAGAATGGCGGGTTTTTAACACTGATAACTCAGATTTGCCCCACAACTATGTCAAAGCCCTTGTGAGCGATGGGAGCGGTGGAATATGGACGGGGGGAGTCGGTATTGCCCATTTGAACAGTAATGGTCAAGGTCAAGGAAAGGTTTTTAACACCGGTAATTCCGATTTGCCACTCAACGGCATTTATGCCCTTGCAAGCGATAATAATGGTGGGTTGTGGGTAGGGACTTTTGAGAGCAAGGACGGCGACATAGAATACGGAGGCCTAACCCACCTGAGTGACAATGGTCAAGGAAAGGTTTTTGACACCGCTAACTCGGGCTTGCCGCACAATGGAATATATGCACTTGTCAGTGATGGCAACGGTGGCATGTGGGTAGGGACTGTGAATGGCGGGCTTGCTCACAAAAGTAGTCGTGATCAATGGACGATTTTCAATAAGAATAACTCAAATTTGCCACATAATACGGTTTATGCCATTTTTAGCGACGACAACGGTGGGCAATGGCTAGGAACAGATGATGGCCTCGCCCATAAAAGTGGCAGCGATGAGTGGCAGGTTTTTGAAGACGATAACTCGAATTTGCCGGACAACATTATTCAAGCCACTGTGAGTGATGATAACGGTGGATTATGGATAGGTACTCGCTTTGGTGGCCTCGCCCATAAAAATGCTGCGGGCGAATGGCAAGTTTTTAACACCGAAAATTCAGACTTGCCAAGTAACGATGTCAATGCCCTACTGGGCGATGGCAATGATGGGCTTTGGGTGGGGACTTTTGGAGGTGGACTCGCCCACAAAAGTAACACGGGTAAATGGAAAGTTTTTAACGAACTCAACTCAGATTTGCCAGAAAACAAGATTAATGCCCTTGTCACTGATAACGGCGGCGGGGTGTGGGTAGCAACTGATGGCGGTGGGCTTGCCCATTTGAATTCCAGTACTGAGTGGAAGGATGTTTTTGACAGTGATAACTCAGATTTGCCGGATAACGATATCAATGTCCTTATCAGCGATGGTAGCGGGGGATTGTGGCTGGGAACTAATGATGGACTTGCTCACCTCAGTTCTCGTAAAAAATTGACGGTTTTTAACACCGATAATTCTGACTTACCAGCGAACAAAGTCCTTGCGCTCGCGAGCGATGATCATGATGGCGTATGGGTTGGGATTTTTGAAGGCGGACTTGCTCACCTGAATGACAATGGTAGAGGGGAAATTTTCAACACTGATAATTCTAACTTGCCAGACAATACGATCATGGGCCTAGTGAATGATGGTCGTGGTGGGCTGTGGGTGGGCACTTTATATGGTGGCCTCGCTCACCTGAGCAGTGAAGATGAATGGCTGGTTTTCAATACCGAGAATTCAGGCATACCAACCAATATCCTCCTTACCCTGATGGGCGATGGCAATAATGGGTTGTGGATAGGAATGTCTTGGGGCGGTGGACTTGCACACCTTACCTTTGGTCAACCACTGAATGGTAAACGTGCGGCTATTCTTATTCACCCTAAAATACACGGAAAAGCTGCCAGAAAACATCTGTCAAATAAAAAAATCACCGGCCATATTTACCATGCCTTATCTGAACGCCACTACACCAATCGAGAAATTTATTTTCTCTCTTATGATGCAATCGATGTTGACGGAGATCATATCGCCGACAGACGGGTTGTGGATGCCCCTAAAGGTAGCCATTCCATTACACTGGAAGATGTTCGTCAGGCCTTCACTTGGGCAAAACAACAAGGGACATTAAGTGAGCCTTTATTGGTGGTTATTGTCGCAGAAGGCTCAGCCGATGGCACACTTTTGCTCAATCCTGAAACTAAAGAATCTTTGGGCGCATCCGAACTCAAGGTGCTTTTAGATGACTATCAGGAAGTGACTGATAATCAGGTTATTATCATCCTTGAAGCCAGCTATGCCGGCAAATTTATTCCTGAATTAGCGACAGATCAAAATCGCATTATCATCACCAGCACTGATGTGGCTCAACCAACGCAACACACTGATGTGTTAGGTAAAGATGCGTTTAGCTGGCACTACTTTAAGGAATTACGCCGAGGTGGCAATTTGTGGGATGCTTTCCATTCGGTTTCTGGTAGCTTGCCACAACAAACGCCTCAGTTTGAAGACAATAGTCGAGATGGTCGTTTGGCTAGAGCGATGTGCCTTAATGGCTGCTTTGCCCCAAGTCCTGACAAAACCGTCTACCATAATGGAGACACGGTGCGTATTACTTTGCGGGGATTCCCTAGAAAAATCCCGTATGTGGGTATTAGTTTACCTGATGGTAGTTTATTTACCTTGAGTAAACTTAATGTCTTTGAACCTTTTGATGGCACAACGCTACCCCCTTGGCAAGGCGAGGAAAAAGTCGTGGAATTGGAAATTGTTCCTGAGTTGCCGCGTGGTGAATATGGGTTGTACCTGTTAAGGGTTGATGAAGGCATTGAGCCTTTGAAACATCAGGAATTTTGGGAATTGAATATAGGTTCAATGAAAATTGAATAATTGTCCAGAAAAATTCTGGATCTGGGATTCATACCTTCGAGGTTTGGCAAACCTCGAAGGTCTTTTTCAAGGACAAAACTTCTAGGAGTCTGTCGAACTTAACGGCTAATCTATTGTTTATACTGAAATTTTAATTTCGGACTCAATTGGTAAATAACTTCTATATCAATCACTTAACACAACAAGCCCGACAGACTCCTAGATTATGATTATGGCTTAGATCTTTTAAGGTTTGCAAAATCTTCAAGATATTTTTCAAGGATAAAACTCCTCTCTATAACAATCCGTTTATACCCAAAATCCGTTGTACTATCACTCGATGTTCAAGTTAGAGTTCACTAATATTCTAATATAGATAGATAAATGACATTCAAAATAAAATAGTTACTAATTATTTTCGGTTGTGAACGGCCCTTTGAACAAAAAAACGGCGTTTAACGTTTAAACCAAATAACTCTTTGATTAATTAAGTAAGTTTTTTAACGCTCATACGGTTTTTCCATCGATTTTGAGACTGCCATAATTAATGAACAGCGCGCAAAAAGAGTAACGGCAAAATCTTAAGTGTTCTTAAAAAATCATTTATTTTTCAATCGGTTATAGCTATATCAGTTAATTAGCAAATTCTAACTTGAACATCGAGTATCAGTATAATATAAATTTCACGGAGTTGAGCCTTTAGGCGGTATACTCGTACAGAACTGATAAAAACCTTCAAGGTTTGGCAAACCTTCAAGGTTTGGCAAACCTTCAAGGTTTGGACAAAATTCAAACGCTCAAGCTTCGACTCCATTTTTCGGCAATGTAAATATTCATACCAATGAACTCAAAACCAAATCTCTTAACACGACTAGGAACAGGGTATGTTGGGCAAGTCTTTTTGCTGGCTATCGTCATCGCGCTAGCTTATGGGTATACCTTGGACGTACCATTTTATTTGGATGATTTTTCTTCTATTCAAGAAAATCCTATTATTTACAACTGGCAAGGCACATTGGCGGAATTATGGCAATTTGCGGCCTTGCGAATAGTCGGTTACTTAAGCTTTGCCCTCAATTACCAAGTCCATCAATTTCAAGTTGCCGGTTACCATATTGTGAATATTATTATTCACTTCTTGACCGGTTTTGCCGTGCTGGGATTATTGCGCGGCTTGGTACGCACCCCTGCACTCAATACCGTCCTATCAGAGAGAACCCAACGTTGGCTACCATTGGTGGTGGCATTGATATTTGTCCTCCACCCTTTGCAGATTCAAAGCGTGACTTACATTGTGCAAAGACTGGCTTCATTGGCTGCTTTATTTTATATTGCAGCAATGGCCTGTTTTATTCAGGCACGCTTAAATCCCCCCTTTAAAAAAGGAGGGAGGAGGGTAGGGGGGATTTTTTGGACATTGGCTTGTATCTTATTTGCGTTGCTGGCCTTTTTCACCAAACAAAACACAGTCACTTTACCCATTGCCTTATTATTACTGGAATTACTATTTTTCCCTAGCCCTAAACAACGCTTAAGATTAATACTTACCAGTGCCGTGGCGGTGGTGGGTTTAGGGAGCCTCTGGGTTATCCTCGCGCTGGTGTTTAAGCAAAATCCTTTTTCTCTT
>QNER01000297.1 GCA_003646175.1 Candidatus Parabeggiatoa sp. nov. 1 | reverse complement strand
TAAAATCAGGAAAGAAGTTGTACTTCCAGGTGGGCAACAAAAAGACGTTACCCACCCTACGAACTAACAAATCCGTAAAATCAGGAAAGAAGTTGTACTTCCAGGTGGGCAACAAAAAGACGTTGCCACCCTACTAACAAAAAAGAAATCCGTCAAATTCGTCAATCCGCTGTACTTCCAGTCAATTCGCTGTACTCAGACTCAAATCAAATAAAAAACGATGAACCATATACAGCTTATGATCCTAGCATTCATTTTGGGAGGGCTGTTCAGTACCGCCTATGCAGTAGAAACGTATAGGCTCACTGTGGATGCAACCCCTTCTGATAGCAGAGTCAGGATAATGAATATTAAGCCAAAATATCGGCCCGGCATTGTCCTGACACCGGGAAAATATGATATTTATGTGACACGCAATGGCTTTAAATCAAAAAGAGGCTGGGTGGAAATAAAAGATTCTAATATTATCGTCGAAGTCATGTTAAACAAACGGACTGTTCAGACTAGCGTCGTACCTCAAAAGGCTCAGGATAATACTCAATCAACAACAGATCCCCCCCCGTCCTCTCAAAAAAAACCAGGGATTACGAGTGCTCCAAAAACACCTCAAAAGGTGACATCTTCCCCCAACAAAAATCGGGTTAAAACCGGGGAGATCGTTGAAAATGAAAGTCACTTATGGCAGTTTGCTATTTTTATTTTACTGTTACTTGCTCTGGGACTGGCTGTTTTGAAACGAAATGTCATTAAGGCAATGTGGCTAAATAGAAAATCGGTATTCGCGCAAACTCAGGCTCAAACAGAAGATAGCAAAGCTCAAACAGAAGACACCAAAGCTCAAAAAACCAAAGTTCAACAAGAAATTTTGGCTAAATTCAGTACCTTATTTTCACGCTTAGCCCAGACTAAAGCCGGAATATATGTACATGAACGTGTTGCGGTGTTATCTCCTATCAAAGCGGCTGGTTTGCTGAATAATCTCTCTGATGATGATGAGAGAAAAGAGACGCTTGCGAGTAAATTTTTAAGCAAATCACAAGATTTTCAAGTAAAACTCTTAACAGAATTAGACAAATTAGGCTCAAAAACCTTGACTGATGGAACACTTGATGGTTTCTTTAATCAAGAGAGTTTTACAGAAGTTGTGTTGTCAACACCTGCCAAGGCGGCTCAGTTTTTGAATAATGTTTTAAAAAGAATCGGTGGTGAAAAAGCGATTGGTTTAATTTCGCGTCAACCAGACGATTTCCAAGCAGAAACATTAACAGAATTAGAGAAATTAAATTCCACATTATTTGTTGATGGAACACTTGATTGTCTCTTTGAACAAGACATTTTTACAGATATCGTGTTGTCAAGCCCACCCACGGCTGCAACTTTTTTGAATGCTCTGTTAAAAAGAGTTCATTGCGAAAAAGCGGTTGGTTTACTTCAACGTCAACCAAAAGATTTTCAAATTGCTACCTTAGCAGAATTAGAAAAATTAAACTCAAACTTCTTTACTGACGGGACACTTGATTGTATTTTTGGTGAAGACATCTTTGTAAAAGCGGTGTTATCAACACCTCCTAAAGCAGCACAGTTTTTTAATGAAATTTTAAAAAGAAAATTTGCCAAAAAAGTGGGTTGTCAAGAATTGAGTAGTTTGCTCCAAAGTACAGCAAAAGATTTTCAAGAGAACACTTTAAAAGAATTGGAGAAAACCAACCCCAAAATTTTTACCAATGGCACACTTGATTGTCTCTTTAGCGAAAACCTATTTGCAAAGGTGGTGTTGTCAACGCCCTTCAAAGCAGCACTGTTTTTGAATGAAGTATTGGAAAGAATTGATGGCAAAGAAGTGGCTAATCTACTGAAAAGTAAAGATAAAGAGTTTCAAATCCTCACATTACAAGAATTAGAAGCACTTAATTCCAGATTGTTTATTGATGGCAAACTTGACGGTATCTTCTATGATGAAGAACTGTTGACAAAGATTGTACTGTCAAATGCGTTCACTGCGGCCTATTTTCTCAATAGAGTGATATTAAAAGGCAAAAAAGAGATACTCGAACAAATCATTGGTAAATTGAAAAGTAAAACCCCCCTTTTTAAAGAGGATGTTTTACTGAAGCTTGATAAATTGTTGAATTTGGAATTCTCAAGTGCCCTCTCGAAAAAGAATAAGTGCCATGAAACTTTTTTACGTTGGGACGATTTTCAAAATCGTTCCTATAAGATAGTGGAGATTATTTTCAGTGGCGATTATCATTATGACTGTGAATCTGCCTACGAATATGTTTCGATGTCAACATCTATCACAGCTGCCTGTTTTTTGAGTGAAACTCTATCGAGAGAGAAAGTTGTTGATGGCGAGGAGAGTTTATCTGAAAACTGTCCTATTTGTTATGGAAATGGAGTAATCGGAAGCGAGCCTCAGACAAGTCCCTGTACAAGTTGTGATGGGACTGGAAAGGAGAAAATTGTCTATCCAAAATACCGTGATGAATACGCTGAAAACTCACTCATTGAAGGTGCGAACAAACTCAAACAAAAGCCTGAAGGTTTTCAAAAAGACATTTTAAAAGAGTTGACAAAAATCAATCCCGAACTTGCTGAGGGATTAAAGAAATTTATATAGACTTTTCAGATAGATAGATAAATAGGAGTCCAAGATTTATCTTGGCAATCTTGGACTCCTGCCAAAAACTTTCTATTTTGGGAATATAAATATGAAATGTGATGGAATTGAACTCGCTGAATGGTATGACAATCTTCGATATTTGAGATATGTTATATTTTTGTTAATATGCCTGATTTAGCGGATAATATCAACTATCAGGTCATTTTGACACAGGCAAACTTGCCCAAAATTACGGTCAATACTGGGGAATATCAATGAAAAATGTCATGATATTATTATCAGGGCAAACTTGGCTAAGTTGTCGGTGAATACCGTGGAATATTAGGGAAATTATGCCTGATAATATGGTTATGTTGCTGAAAGAGACAAAATCAAATAGGTGTCGTTGTTATAAAGACTTGTTATGTAGTTCAAACATAGAAGGAGAAACTTAAATGTTCGCTAAAGATACAAAATATGGTGCTTTGGTCGTTACGTGTGGGCTTTCGCTTATTGGAGCTTCTTCAGCAGCGTTGGCCACTGAAAGGACCTGTTATGGAAAGGTCACTGCTCCCTCAATAGCCGGATATTACTCGGACAATTTTGGAGGATATCAGCTAGTAGGTAAGTCCATCTGGATATCTGGAGGGTCACAGGGGGAGCTACTCTTTCATTATTGTGCGGTGATGGAAGCTGAGAAACATATAGTGACTCAGAACGATGCTACTCATGGATGGAACCCAAACGAGTACAGTCGGTTTGAATGGACTAAGTCCGGTACAGACCTTTGGTACTGCCAACAGGTTTTCTCCGCGAAGACGGAACGAGAAGCGGCTGACTTCACGGCCCATCCGAAAGCTGATACTAGAGACCCGGGAACCAAGGGTTGTGGCAAGAACGGCAAATTTCCCTGGACAAAAATGACCCCAAAAGACTGACAGTTGCCGATGCGGGAACAGGTTTGGAACCTGTTCCTGAACGTTTTTTTCAATGACTCGCTTTAAAACATTGCGGGCGGGGTTGCAAACCCAGCCCAGAAAACGTTGTGTGTGGGCGGGTTTGCAAACCCAGCCCAGCCCGTTTGAAGCGTCGTGCGTACATGAGTTATTAATTTTTTGGAGTGACTTGATGAATCCTTTCTTGATAAATCCTTTCTAAAATGAAATATTTGTAGTTATTTACCTAATGCGCCCGTTTGTGAATGAAATTTAGTTAGGGAATAACACGATGAATTGGCAAGAAGTTTGTGAAGATAAAAAGCTGCAACAGTTACCGTTTAAAATAGAATTAAATAAATGGGGACAAATTGTAATGAGCCCGGCTAAAGTGATTCATTCCTTTTATCAAGGCAGAATACAAACTTTGTTAGAGTCATTTCTAACAACGGGGATTGTGATGCCCGAATTGGTGATTGAAACCCGTGATGGCGTGAAAGTGGCAGATGTGGTTTGGGTATCAGATGAAAGAGCCGATATTATTTTAGATGAAACTGCGGCATCAATTGCACCTGAGATATGTATTGAAGTAAAATCAGGTAGCAATACCCTTGACGAAATGTTGGAAAAAAAAGACTGGTACTTTAAAGTGGGTGCCGAGGAAGTGTGGATTTGTGATAAAAAAGGCGATATCTACTTTTATAATCATGACAGTTCGATAAAATATTCGTTGCGAGTCCCTGATTTTCCAACACAAATTAAACGTAACAGGAACTTGCAAAACGGGCAATAGGTAAGTACTGAAGCACAAATTTTCAGGTATTTTGTAGGGTGGGCAAGGTCTTTTTCTTGCCCACCATCTACTCGGTGGGCAACAAAAAGACGTTACCCACCCTACCAAAAATAAATAAATTCATAATACCCGAAAATTTATGGTTCAGTTAAAATTCATCCACAAAGGCGTGTGACACTAGGAATGAGTTATGGCAAATGAACTTTGTTTTAAAAACATCCACTTAGACAATTCATGGACACTCCCTGTCTATGAAAGCACGGGCGGTTATAAGGCACTGCGTAAAATTATGGCCGAAAAAACGCCGCCCAAGGAGATTATTGATCAACTCAAGGCCTCAAATTTACGTGGGCGCGGTGGTGCGGGATTTCCGGCGGGGTTGAAATGGAGTTTTATGTTGTCGGTGCGCGATAAGCCGGGGCAAAAATATTTGACGTGTAACTCGGATGAAGGGGAGCCGGGCACTTTTAAGGATCGCGATATTTTGCGTTATAACCCCCACGCGATTGTTGAAGGGATGGCAATTGCCTGTTACACGATAGGCGCGACGGTGGGTTACAACTATATTCGCGGTGAATTTTGCGAGCCCATTGATCGTTTTGAAGCAGCTTTGAAAGAGGCTTATGATGCTGGCTTGCTGGGCAAAAACGTTTTAGGCTCAGGAGCCGATATTGATCTTTATACCCATCACGGTGCCGGGGCTTATATCTGCGGTGAGGAAACGGCTTTGTTAGAATCCCTTGAAGGCAAGAAAGGGCAACCACGTTATAAGCCGCCATTCCCTGCCGCTTATGGTTTATATGGCAAACCGACGACAATTAATAATGCTGAAACCTTGGCTTCGGTGGCAAGCATTTTAAACAATGGCGCTGACTGGTTTTTAAATATCGGTAAACCGAACAATGGTGGGCCTAAACTTTTTTCAGTCTCTGGACATGTCAACAAGCCGGGCAATTATGAAGTGCCTATGGGGACACCCTTTCCAGAATTATTAGAAATGGCGGGCGGGGTGCGAAATGGGCGCAAATTGAAGGCTGTGATCCCGGGCGGTTCTTCTACGCCGGTACTCAAAGCCGATGTGATAATGGGCTTGACAATGGATTATGACTCAATGGCCAAAGCCGGTACCATGTTAGGTTCAGGCGCGGTAATCGTCATGGATGATACCACCGATATGGTGAAGGTGTTGGCGCGTATTTCTCATTTCTATTATGAGGAATCCTGTGGACAATGTACGCCTTGTCGAGAAGGCACTGGCTGGATGGCGCGTGTGGTACACCGTATTTATCATGGCGAAGGGCGGCAGGAGGATTTAGATTTGTTGATGGATATCGCTGGTAAGATTGGTGGGCGGACGGTTTGCGCGCTGGGGGATGCCGCGGCGATGCCGGTTATCGGTTTTGTGAAAACTTTCCGCGAAGAGTTTCAGCATTATATTGATCATGGGAAAGGTATGGTTGCTGCTTAATATTTTATCTCTCTATAGTTTTTCAGATAGATAAATACAGTTAGAAACCGTAAAGCGTTTTGGAAACGCTTTACGGTTTTGCCCTATAGTACAACTTCTTTCCGGAATCTTCAAAGTTAACGGATACTATCCCTAAGAAGGGATAGCATCCGTGAAAAGTTAGACAATCGCTTGATTATTTTCTAAAAACCGCACCAGCGTTTCATAATCGTTGCGAGTAATCATTCCTTTATCCTGCCGTGTTTGCGATTCAAAGTGATAACACACCGCATTGCCCACCCAATAATTGATTTTCTGGTTCTTGATACACATTAAGTTGAGTTCCACATCTTCTAAACATCTCTCGTAAGCGGGATTAAATCCGCCAATTGTTTCAAACAGTGCCCTTGGTATCAATAAAAATGCCGCGGTTGAGCCAATGATATTTTTTTATATCCCATCTGTAAAATGATAATAGGTGTGAAAACCTTTGTGACTGATTTCTAATTGTTCTTGATTCATCACCAGTTGAATGCCCGCATGTTGAATCGTATCATCGGCAAAATGTAAGCGGCAGCCGATGGTGCCACACGTTTTTTGATTTTGATTGTAAATTTGCACCATCCGTGTCAGCGCGTCGTTAATCAGTTCAATGTCATTGTTGCAAAATAGGATAAGCGCAGAATTGACATCGCTATGGTTAAATACCACCGCATTGTTGATACGCGCAAAATGATATTCTTCAAATTCCACCACGTTAAGATTCATGTGGGTGGTATTGGCGAGCTCATAGATTTCTTCTAATTCTGGTTTTGAGGAGCCGGTATCTGCCACGATGATTTCATAATTGGGATAAATCGATTTTTCGGCTAAGGAATTGAGACAGTTAAAGAGCAAAAAATTTTGGGATTTGTGAAGAATAATAATGGACACTTTGGGATAGCTTTTTAGTTTGACGGGTTTATTGTCAAAAATCAGCGTTGCTTTCAAGGTACAAGGTAAATTATATTTGTGCGTTGCCAAAAACTGCGCCCGTTGATATTCCCATGCTTGATTGGTTTGCCCGATGGATTTATGAATCAGCGACACATTAAAAATCACACCGATTTTAACCCCGGCAAGGTTATTATTGATACAAAAATCAATGTCATAAAAATGAAATCCGGTTAAATTTTCGTTAAAGGTTTCCAGTAATTTGCTTCGATTCACCGCGATGAAAACACCATCAACACAAACAGCGGGGATAATTCTATTGGCAAAATCACCGGAATATTTGGATGTCCAAGTTTTGCCCGCGTGCTGATGTTTGACAATACCGATGGTTTTTAAAGGCTCTTCCCACCAAACCCCACTGGTTGATAGACTGGCGGTGCCGGCAACGCCCAAAATACCACATTCTGAATTTTGCAAATGGTGGATGACTTTATGCCCCCAATGATGGCTTTCAAATAGCACGTCGTCATGGAGGAAAACCACAAAATTATTTTTGGCTTGGTTTAATGCGTGATTATATACAGCACTCAATGATTGATCGCCGGAATTGGTATAAGCCAAGATTTCGACTTTTTTGAGGCTGCAGGTTTTTTGTAGGTGCTCGACAAATTGTGGATCGTGCTGACGAGTGCTGTAGACGATGGTAAGATTCATTGTGCAGTTATCAGTTATTAGAATATCAGGAGTGCAAGGCGAACCTTGCACAAAACTAGCGTTTACCTCGTATTTCCACTATCAACGCTACAACCTTTTTACCACGGCTGGTAGCTGAAAAGCCGATTTCAGAGATGGCGTATTTGATGTTGCTTGGATCGACTAATTGGTTACCAAGGACTTTTTTTAGCCGGTTGGCAAAGCTGCCGCGGGTTCGTTCGAGTTGTCGGCGTAGGGTGTTTATATCAAGTTTGTCTTTGGCGTATAACACACCTAGAAAATCACTGCCGCCGGTGTTGTCTATGCCAATGTAGTGATATTCATCGGGAATCGGGACTTCATTGCGTTTGTAGGTGAGTGCCGGGCTGATGTTGTCTCGGTGGGGAAAGATTTTCGACACGTTGCCGTTTTTATCTAACGCTAACGCATACACATAAGCCGGTTCGTTGTTGGAAATATATATCCGGAATCGGGTACCGAAATAGTAGGCGCGTTTCATTTGGTATTGTTGCCCTACCAATTTGGCTGGCATTTTGCCACCAGAGGCGAGTACAAATTTGAGTTTGCCTGATAAATCAGGCACATAAGCGGGTTTGGGTTTGGGATCGTCTATGAGTTCAATGGCATAGCGGGTGAAGTTGGCGAAGTCGTGATATTTAATCCAAATATAACCGCCCTTCCCCCAACCGGTTCCCCAACTGTTTTGTATCTCAAACGCACCGCCGTATTTTTTATCGTCGTAACCAATCACTGTCATAGCGTGTCCACCATAAGAACCAGAGGGTTTTTCGGTGGGTTGCCAAACGTCTTTGCCTATAAGTTTTTGAAACGATGGGGGTGTGTTCATCGCCATCAGAACCGGCTTATCTTCGGAGATGCTTTTTTTGACGATTTCGACTTTTAAACTTTCCCTGTCAGTCCGTAGAAACAGCCGGGCGTAATCTTTGATTTTATAGC
>QNER01000296.1 GCA_003646175.1 Candidatus Parabeggiatoa sp. nov. 1 | reverse complement strand
GAACTCAGAAAGAGCACGACGATCTACCTTGCCATTGGGCGTTAAAGGTATGGCTTCTAACATCACAAACGCGGACGGTACCATATACGCTGGTAATTGCTCTTGTAGAAATTGGCGCAGTTGTGGTACTAGCTGCCGATTTAGTTTCTGATGCAACGGATTATTGGCGTAGTGATGCCAATTTAATGGCTCATTAAGAATGGTGAATGGCTCATTAAGAATGCTTCCTTGTTTATCGTCCAAGCCGGTGCTAGATTTGAACAACACGTCATAGCAGCCATCGGTACTGGCGTTTGCCCAGCTAATTTCAACGTCATAAGGTAATTCATCACTTAATTTCAAAAAAGCTTCAGGTTCTATACCGACTGACTGACGTTTTGATAAGGCTTTCCGCAGTTGGCTTACCGTTTCCGTCGCTACCGCGTTGTCCAGCCATTCTAATATCTTGGTTTCATTGTCAAGACGCACATTAGGTACACCTCTTAGTCCAAGGCATTGGGGCTGAGTTTCTATCAGTTGTTGACGTAAAGTTGACAAGGTGAGTTTTTGCGTCTGCCACTCTATCCATTCCAGACGAGGCATTTCTATTGCGTCTGCCTCCTCATTTCCAACTTGGAGAATCACATCATAGCGGAATCGTGTCAGTTCATTGTGATAATGCCCACGTTTCGGCTGAATTTTCAAATGGGTAACACGAGGATTGTGCTGCTTGATAGCCATGAAGAAATTTGGGTCAATAATCAGTTCTTCTTCTTGCATCAGGCGTTGTTGAATACGTTGCTGTAATTTTAACCGAGTAAACGAATTAGGTGCTTGATGGAATTGCACCGACGCATGGTAGGCTTTGAGTAATGGTAAACTGCGGACATCACCAACGAAAATAGTTCCTCCCGGTTTGACGGCATTGATAGCTTTGTCTAATACATCTAATAAATAGGTGACGTTGGGAAAATACTGAATGACCGAATTGAGAATGATGGTATCAAAACTGTCAGGCTCAATATCATTAAAATCATCGGCCTTTCGATTTAAAAGAGCAACATGCTCTAAATTATCGACAGTATGCTTCAATTGCTCAACCTGTTGCAATACCGCAGGAGAAAAGTCCGTCCCCCAATATTGGGTACAATGGGGAGCAATGCGCGACAATAACAAACCGGTTCCGCAACCAATCTCTAGCACACTTTTGGGTTGCAGAGACAAGATTAAATTGACGGTGGCATCCACCCATTCGCGCATTTCTGCTTCTGGAATAGCTAAACCCGTATAGCTACTCCGCCAACCAGCGATGTTGAATGTCGGTTCTTGATCTGTGGTAGATTGGCTATAATTCTCATCCCAAACATGTTCCCATTGTGAAAGCTGTTCAACATTCGAGTTTTGGATCGCATGGTCAAGTATTTGAAGTTCAGTGTTTAGATCAGAAACTATGTATGCGATAAGACGCTGATCGCCGGGTTGCTCCTCTGAACAAGTGACCACAGTTTCCCGTACTAAAGCATGTTGGTTTAGCACCGCTTCAATTTCCCCCAATTCAATGCGGAAACCGCGCAGCTTAACTTGATTATCTATGCGGCCTAAATATTCAATTTTACCATCAGGGAGACAACGGGCTAAATCTCCCGTTTTGTACAAACGTGATTCTGGTTCATCACTGAAGGGATTTTTGATAAATTTGGCAGTGGTTAAATCAGGACGGTTGAGATAGCCGCGAGCAAGGCCAGCACCGCCAATATGTAATTCGCCGGACACACCGATAGGGCTCGGTTGTAAATGATGATCTAAAATGTAGATTTGAGTGTTGGTGATGGGGCTGCCTATAGATTCTACAGTGTCAAACGTCAAAGCCGGAGCAGCACCAACTTGGTAACTAGCTGACCAAACGGTCGTTTCAGTGGGACCGTACAAATTCCAAACGTCGGCGCCGGTATCGAGCAACTGATGAGCCAGTTCAGAGGGTAAGGCTTCACCGCCAACCAGAATTTTCAGGTGAAAACTACCTACCCAGCCCGCTGTTAAAAGCATACGCCAAGTCGCCGGGGTAGCCTGCATCACGGTGATACTTTCATTCATCAATCTGTCTAACAACTGTGCGCCATCAGAAGCGATTTCACGGCTAACCAACACGATTCTTGCGCCCACCATCAATGGTAGGTAAAGCTCCAGTACTGCAATATCGAAAGAGATGGTTGTGACAGCCAACAAAATATCTTGATGGGTAAATCCCGGGGTGTGCCGCATGGCACTTAAGAAATTGATGACCGATTGGTGAGCGATTTGAACGCCTTTAGGTTTGCCGGTTGAGCCTGATGTATAAATCACATAAGCCAAGTTCTTCGGCCCTACACCATTGACCGGATTTTCTTGACTGGCTTTTGAAATGATTTCCCAGTCGGTATCCAAACATAAGACTTGTGCTTTTGGCTCTGGTAAATTGGTTTTTAATTTTTCTTGAGTCAACAACAGCAATACTTGTGAATCTTCTAACATGAAAGCGAGCCGTTCTGGGGGATAACTGGGATCTAACGGCACATAAGCACCTCCAGCTTTTAGGATACTTAACAGTCCTATAACCATCTCTAGTGAACGTTCGATACAGATGCCCACCAGGACTTCAGGTTTTACCCCCAATTTTTGTAGATAATGAGCCAGTCGATTGGCTTTTTGATTTAATTCGGCATAACTCAAATGTTGGCCTTCAAACTCGACCGCAATGGCTGCCGGCGTGCGTTCCACTTGTGCCTCAAATAACTGATGAATACATTGATTTTGAGGATAATCGGCAACCGTGTTGTTCCACTCACTTAACAGCTTTTGCTGTTCTGACAATGATAGCAGCGAGTGACGCTCATAAGGTTCAGACGGCTCACTTGCCATTGCCGTCAATGCCTCGGTGTAATAACCACTTATGGCTATGACTTGTTCTTCACTTAATTCGCCGGCATCATAAGCAAGCGTTAAGTTGACTTGTTTAGATAGCAAGTCTAGACTAAAACTGGTTAATAAAGTGAAGTTAGTCCGTTCAAAAGTTCGTTTTCCTAATGGCTCGATCTCTTTAAATCCCAACACACCTTGGTAAACATGAAAATGGGTAAAGTTAAACGCGGTTTCAAATAACGCTTGTCTACCCAACATTCGTTGTATTTCAGCTAACGGAAAACGTCGATAGGGCATGAAGGCTCGTTCTGCTTTGAAGGTTTCCTGCACCAAGTCTATCCAAGTGCCTTTTGGTAGATTTAAACGAAAAGGTAATGTGTTGAGGAAAAGTCCTAACACCCTTTCACCATCTGTCTCTTCGAGTCGGCCATTTCCGACTAAGCCGGTCAGAATGTCAGTTTGGTTGCCTAGAACACTTAACACCTTAAGATGGGCCGCTAACAGAACACTTTTAATAGGGACACTCGCTGTTCTGGCTAACTGTTTTAAACCCTTAGAAATATCAGCAGACAGGGGTACTTCTAACACACCCGTTTGCCCCACTTGAACAGTCCGATAGGATACTGGCCAGCGGGGCAATTCCAGCGTAGTGAAGTCATTGAGTGTTTCAAGCCAATATTGCCGAGCGGCATCCGATTCAAGTGTTAATCGTTCCAACGCAATAAAGTCACGGAAAGTGATGGCCGGCGGTGGTTGGATAGCAATTTCTCGACCTAACTGGAATAAATATTGTTGAAATAATTCCGTGATCAATGATGCCACACTCCAGCCATCAAAAATGGCGTGGTGGAAACTGAGCGTTATATTAAAGGTGTCGGTGGTGCGGCGATGAATTTGGAAACGCAATAAGGGTGGCTGACTCCACTCAAAATGCCGCTGTTTTTCCGCTTCAATCCAGGCAGTCAATGCGATTTCTTGCTCTGCATTTGATAGAGAGCATAAATCCTCTATTGGCAAAGGTACCTCAACGGTTTTATGAATTAGCTGTAGAGGTTCCTTAAAGTCGGTAAGCGCAAAGCAGGTGCGTAACATTGGATGATGAAGAGTGATCTGTTGTATTGCCTGATGCAAAGCATGATGATCGAAAGGTGCTTTCAGGTAGTAGCTGAACACATCATGATAGACAGCCGTCTCTGGACTATATTCGCTATGGAAGAGCATGCCGGCCTGAAGCGTGGCTAGTGGATAGGCATCCTCTACATCGTCTGGCAGTTTCAGGCGCTCTTCTTTGGAAATTAGGCTAAAAGCGGTGGTGGTTGGGGTAGCTGAAGAACTGTCTTCCGCCTGACTGATTGAATGTGTTAATTCATAAATCGTTTGATGTTGAAAAAATTGTTGGAGCGGAAAATCCAAGCCCACTTCTTTGGCTTTGGCGATAACCTGAATACTCCGAATTGAGTCACCACCCAACTCAAAGAAATTGTCGTAGATACCCACTTGTTCAAGGTCAAGCACGGCCGCCCAGATATCCGCTAACAATTCCTCTTCTAGGGTGCGAGGTGCAACAAAAGCCGCCGCTAATTCTGGTCGCGTTGAGTCTGGCGACGGGAGGGCACGGTAGTCTATTTTGCCATGAGCTGTCAATGGCAACGTGTCTAACATAACAAAAGTGGCCGGCACCATGTAGTCTGGCAACTTGTCTTTTAGGAAATGACGCAAGTCATTGGTGCGGATCTCTGACTCTTGATTTTGAACCACATACGCGACTAAGTATTTGTGGTTGTCAGAATCTTCTTGGACTGTGACTATTGTTTCTCGCACTGTGGCGTGTTGCATTAAAATGGCTTCGATTTCACCACACTCAATACGAAAACCACGAATTTTGACTTGATTATCAATGCGCCCTAAGTATTCAAGGTTGCCATCGGGTAAATAACGGGCTAAATCCCCAGTCTTGTAAAGACGATCCGATTTTGGATTATCAGAATCCCCTCCAAAATTGACCAACGGATTCAAAATGAATTTATCTAAAGTCAGTTCGGGGCGATTAAGATAGCCTCTGGCAAGTCCAGCACCGCCAATATGTAATTCCCCCGGCACACCGATGGGTGTCGGTTGGAGATAACGGTCAAGTATGTAGGCTTGTAGATCGGGAATCGGCAAACCAATTACACTCCCAGGGCTGTTCAAGTCAGCTAGAGTCAAAGGGCGATAAGTAACATGTACCGTGGTTTCGGTAATACCATACATATTGATTAATTGGGGCTTGTTATCACCGTGTCGCTCAAACCAAGGTTTTAGGCTTTGGCATTCTAGGGCCTCACCACCAAAAATCACTAGCCGCAAATCTAAGTCTTTTTTGCTTTCAGCACGCTCTTCGGCTTGAATCAGTTGCCGAAAAGCCGACGGAGTTTGGTTAAGAACCGTGATATGTTGCGTACCAAGTAACTCATAAAAAGCTTCAGGTGAGCGGCTCATCCAGTAAGGCACCACCACCAAACGTCCTCCATAGAGTAGGGCACCCCACAGTTCCCAGACTGAAAAATCAAACGCATAAGAGTGGAACAGTGTCCAAGCATCTTGTTCATTAAAGTGAAACCACGCCTCGGTGGCCGCAAATAAACGAGTGAGATTAGAGTGAAGCACTAAAACACCCTTGGGCTTTCCGGTCGAGCCTGACGTATAAATCACATAAGCCACATTCTCTGGTTTTACCTCACCCACTGGATTATCGGAACCCAGCTGAGAAATGACGTTCCACTCGGTATCAAGACAAACAATGCGAGGTCGGATTGACTGAGGTAGTTCCGCGACTAATTTATCTACCGTTAACAGTACCGAAACCAAAGCATCTTCTAATATAAAAGCGAGCCGCTCTTGAGGATAACTTGGATCTAATGGTACATAAGCCCCTCCTGCTTTGAGGATACCTAATAATCCGATGATCATCTCAACAGAACGTTCAACGCAGATACCCACCAGCACTTCCGGTTTAACGCCCAAGGTTTGTAGGTAATGAGCCAGTTGATTAACTTTGGTGTTTAATTCGCGGTAAGTGAGTTGTTGGTTTTCAAACACCACGGCTATGGCATCTGGGCGTTTTTCTACTTGGGCTTCAAACAACTGATGAATACATTGATCTTGAGGATAGGCCACGGCCGTGTTGTTCCACGCCATCAGTTGTTGGTATTCTGGCTTGGTGAGTAAGGGTAAATCGTGTATCGGTTGTTGGGGGGTTTCTACAATCCCAACCAGTAAGGTTTGGAAATGTCCCACCATGCGTTCTATCGTTGCACGTTCAAACAAGTCAGTGTTGTATTCAAAGCTGCCAACCAGTCCTTGTGCGGTTTCCGTCATGGAGAGGGTGAGGTCAAACTTGGCAGTGACGTGTTCCCTTGCAAAGGGACTTATGCTCAGATTCGCCAGTGCCAAATTTTCTTTCGGCGTATTCTGGAGGACAAACACCACTTGGAACAGCGGCGTATGACTGAGGTTGCGTTCTAGTTGTAAAACTTCCACCAGTTGTTCAAACGGCACATCTTGGTGAGCATAAGCATTAACGCAAACTTGTCTAACGTGGGTAAGTAAGTCGAAAAAGCTTGGGTTTCCTGAGCAATTGAGGCGTAACACAAGAGTATTGACAAAGAAACCGATCAGAGATTCGGTTTTGCGGTTATTGCGGCCGGCAATGGGGGAACCCACTACGAGGTCATCACTACCGCTATAACGTCCCAATAAAGTGACAAAAGCTGCCAACAGGGTCATAAACAGAGTCGCGTCGGCTTGTTGGCTGAGTTTGTTCAGTTGGTTTGACAATTCTTCGTTGATTTCAAAGGGTTGAATGTGGCCTTCAAACCGCTGAATCGGTGGACGTGGATGGTCAGTGGGTAATTCTAGTAGCGCTGGCACATTAGCTAACTGTTGTTGCCAGTAATTGAGTTGTTTTTGAAGTGCCTCTTTGCTTAACCATTGCCGTTGCCAATAAGCAAAGTCAGCATATTGGATAGGCAACGGAGCCAAAGGAGAAGGCTGGCCTTTAGAAAAGGCTTCATAAAGGGTGGTAAATTCTCGGATAAAAAGGCCCAGTGACCAACCATCAGAAATGATATGGTGCATGGTAACACCAATAACGTGTTCCTGTGGGCCTAACTGCCATAGCGTGGTTCGGAGTAACGGGCCTTTGGTGAGATCAAAGGGACGCTGCGCGTCTTCACTGGCTAACCGCTGCACCTCAAAGGTTTGTTTTTCGGACGACATAAGCTGCAAATCGACCACAGAAAGCCTTAAACTTTCAGCCGAAAATGGCTGAATCACTTGCACCGGTTTTCCGTTGAGCATCTGAAAAGTAGTGCGTAGGGTTTCGTGACGCTGTACTATTTCGAGCAAGCTTTGTTCTAGTGCGGTGATGTGCAATGAGCCTAGCAGACGTAGGGTCGAAGCCATATTGTAGGTGGCACTACCGCTATCTTCTAGCTGATCTAAGAACCACAGCCGTTGTTGAGCAAAGGACAGGGGTAAATTATCATTGTCGTTCCGTGATAGGGACACAATAGGAGGCAGCGTAGCGTCTGAGTCATCAAGTTGAGCGTCGGATAAAAACGTCATAATTTCTGCTTTACGCTCAACTAACTCGGCACGTAACGAAGGAGTCAATGCACCTTTGGAGGCTTTATAGCGCAGTTGTTCATCTTCAACCCAAAGTTTTATGTTGAAGTTATTCAACTCAGATAAAAATTGCTTAATGGGTTTCATAATACACCTCCTTCTTCGTATTGTTGAACTTTGACAGCGTCATTAGCAGACAAACGTAGACTTTGTGCAACACGAATATCCGCTATACGTTCCGCTAGGCCGGCAACCGTAGGATATTTAAATAGGTTAATTAAAGGCAATTTGATGGAAAAAGCCTCACGTATTCGTGACATGACTTGCGTGGCGAGTAAAGAGTGTCCACCCAAATCAAAAAAATTATCGTGGCTGCCGACTCGTTCAATGCCCAAAACAGTCGCCCAAATACCCGCCAACAATTCTTCCTCTGGGGTACGAGGCGCAACAAAGGTTTCTTCTGATAACTTTAAACTGTCCACTGATAACTGAACCAGCGCACGGCGATTTATTTTATTGGTAGGTGTCAAGGGCATGGCTTCCAATGGGATAAAAGCCGAAGGTATCATGTAATCTGGCAGTTTTTCTTTGAGAAAGTGGCGTAATTCAGTCGTCTCAATCATGGTTTCTGGTTTTGGTACCAGATAGGCGACTAAACGCTTGTCGTGAGACGTTTCTTCATAGACAATAACTACGTTCTCTTGCACCGCTGGATGTTGGCTTAGTACGAATTCAATCTCTCCTAACTCAATGCGAAAACCCCGCAACTTGATCTGAAAATCTTTGCGGCCGACAACTTCAATACTGCCATTGTGCAATAAACGGCCCATATCACCCGTGCGATATACGCGCAGGTTTTCCCCCTCTGGTGCTGGCAAAAAGACGGTTTGCGTGAGTTCTGGTTTTTGCCAATAGCCTAG
>QNER01000295.1 GCA_003646175.1 Candidatus Parabeggiatoa sp. nov. 1 | reverse complement strand
TCATCGATAAATCCCTTGGTGGTCTTAAAATACCAAACATCGGACGCATCATACCGCAAAGGCTCATAGATTTCGTATGCTTTGGCCGCATAATCCATAATTTCATTCGGCCCTTTGATAAAATGATATATCTCCTTGACTGATAGCTCCATCATGCCTTTATCTTCGAGTAGTTTAGCAATATGGTCCATTTGGAATGCTGGAGAGGCACCTTCAAAGAGTGCTTGTGGAAGCAGAAGCTTTCCGAAATAGTGGCTCAGTTGCTTACCCAACTTGGTATTCACTTGAGAAGTTGGAGGGAACGTATCAAACATAATCAAGTGTGAAATCGGTTCACCCTGACGTTTTAATTGCTGAGCCATTTCAAATGCAACAACTCCCCCTGAAGAATAGCCACCCAAGCAATAAGGACCTTGTGGTTGAACCAGACGGATGCATTGAATATAGTGACAAACCATTTCTTCAAACATCAAAGGCGTTTTTTTGCCATCAATAAGTACTGAACCATAAATTTTCAGGTATTTTAACAGGGGCAACCATAAAGGATTGCCCCTACATAGCACCGCGTAGGGGCAATCCGTAGCGTAAGCCCTTCTGAGTCAAAATACCTGTTTATTTGTGCTTCAGTACTTACCTTTGGCTTTTTCAGCATAGACGGGATAATCCGTGCCTAAACTCGCACTGAGTTTATAAAAATCGTTGGCGAATCCGGGGCCGCCATGAACCCAAAAAGAGGTTTGATTATGACCTTTGGTATTGATAGCAACTAATTCTGGCGGTAACTTTGGGGTTGTGTACGTTGGTTCGGTTTCTTCAACAACCCCGGTTTGAAATCGACTTCGGTGCGTTTCCGCCACCGTTTCGGTTTTATCGCGTTCCTGTATCACAGGCGTGGACACGGCTTTGACACGGTCAAGGTAATATGCTGTCAAATGTGCTTGGTACTCTGCGCATAGAAATTGAGACAGAGAATTAATAGAAGCATGTTCCAAGAAAACCACCGGGGTTATCTCAAGGTTGTATTTGTCATTCAGCCGATTGGCAAACTCAATTGAACTAATTGATTCAAAGCCATATTCACTGAATTCTTGGTTGCTATCCAAGTCTGTTTCATTGATCTTCAAAATCGCTGAGATCGTTTTCAATAAGTCTGGTTGGAGTTTTTCCAGTAATTCTCCCTGATTGGCTTGACTCACCGATTGAGAGACAACCGTCGGTTGAGGCAGTTCGTCTTTGAACCCAAGCACTTTTCTGACTTGCCGGCGATGGCCTACGACTACCATGAATTGGCTTGGTTCTGAACAGAGTCCTTTGCTAAAGGTTTCCAAGCCGATTTCGGGTTTCAGTGCCACCATCCCCATCGTTTTGGTCAGTAACTGTTCCGTTTGTTTATCAACGTGCATTCCAGCACTTTGCCACAACGGCCAGTTGATGGACAGTGTTTTGCCAACGCGTTTTTGAGCAGCCCTTTGTTTGGAACGCCATAAAGCAACTTTAATCAACAATAAATTGAGTTTTTTCTCAATGAATGAAGCGAGAGTAAGCTGGGTATTTTTCGAGTAGAGAGGCTGAGCCTCGGCACTGACATATTGGCTTTTGGGATGAATTATCGGATCGTTACGGGTGGAATTTTTTTGGGTGGCAGTTGTTGCCATTGATGGGGACGTTGGATTTAAAGTCGCTGGATAACAGCTGAAATCGGATGATCGTTATATCTGTTTGAGATTAAATCCAGAGACTTGGAAATCACTTATTGATGTCATAGGCTTACGCCTGCAAGATGACTGACGATAGCGTTGATAATTTTTGAAAGCGCATGGTGGGAGTCGATTATCCAACGAAATTGTGCCATCCGATTGCCCAATTCAGTCGTTGTCAGAGTTTGTGGTAGGCAAAAGGTTGCCTACCCACTTGGATTGGGAAAACGTGGTCTGTCCCCTATTTTATCTTATCTTCCTTAAACTGTTGAGTTTGTGGTACTTTAGGTTAATTGTAGCTTCGCAGCGTTACTTCAAAGCGCGGCTGCGAAATACCCTACACGTAATCTATGCTGTCTATCCTACGTTTGCTAATTCTGATAGCAGTAAATTCTGTAAATCCATAAATATTGTTGATGAGGTATTTGTGGCCAGATTGCCTAACATCTCTTGTATTAACAATTCTTTTCCGAAGTTATGAACCCCAAATTCAGTTTGGATACATTGGCAAAGCTGGTTAAAAGCTTCTTTCCCTCGAAATCGCTGTTTTGCTTGTTCAAATTGAATGAGATGAGGTTTATTCAGCCAAGTTTCCCACGGGATTTCGGTCATAATGTCGTCAAAGAGATGTGGCGGTTTGGGTTTCAGTTTGACCACCCGTTCTGATTTAAACGCTTCCAGAAAAAACCATTCTTTAACTTGATTGAGCGTTTTGTGGTCAAAATCGACCGGCTTTTCTATCGAAGGATATTTTTTGATTTGAATCGCAAGATTAAACTTTAAACATTCCCAATATTCGGCTTTGACAGATTGACGAAAATATTGTTCTAAACAATTATCTAATCTTATCGGACTGGCTGGTTTCTCAAATTTTCGATAACACTTTGCGCGAGTCGTATTGGAGGTTTCCTTTCTGACGGGAATTTGATTTATCCAAGTTGCGAGGTAATCGGTTTCTTCAAGCAAATAGTTTTCCCATTCATGTCGCTTCCAATACCGGATTTTTGGCTTTTTAGTGCTGATTAATTTGTGGTTAGCCTCGGATTGTTTATTTAAATGAGTTCGATAGTCACTATCAGCTATTGCCAATACGGGTAGCAATTGATGAATGCTAGAATATCGATAACCAAGCCCAGCATAAGGGGTAAAGGCAGAACTACTGCCTACTTCTATAATATTAGGAATAATAGACAATCCCTTATCCGTGAGGATTTTTCGGATTGCGCGTTTAAAAAAGGCTAATTCAGGACTGTTATCGGAACCCTCAACTAAAATGTAAAGTGCTGGTTTTGAGACTGGCATTATTGAGGCTCTCCTAATTCACCTAACTCTATTATTTCGTTTTCAAAAAACAACTGTTGGACAATCGGGGAGTGCGTCGTAAAAATATATTGATTATTGGAGGGTTCTTCCCTCAATGTTTCAATTAATCTTTCTTGCCAAACCGGATGTAAATGCAGTTCAACTTCGTCAATTAGGACGATAGAGTTGATAGCGACTTCGGCTACCATGCCAACTAAGATCCTTAACACTTGGTGTTCACCAGAACTCATTTGAAGGAGATCGTATTCGGTACGGTTCTTTTCAACAATTAAAGTATCAAAATCTGGGCCTGATTCCAGTCTGATTAATTTAACCGGATCACAAACTTGATTAAATAATCTCTGGATTTGATGCCAGTAAGATTCACCATATTTTTCGGTATTCCAATTAAAATGCTTTCTATAATAAACACTTAACCAAGACAATACGTCATCAAAAGGTAACTTTTCTAACGGTTCTAAGGACATATTTTTGATGGCCTGAAGTGAGCGCCGTTGATCGAGGTAACACACACCACCGACACGTTGAAACATACTTGGTGGTATCAGTTTCTGACTAACCGCTTGAGTTATTTGTCCTCTCGCACCAAGAACTTCTGTCAAACTATTCGCAGACTCAACTGAAAAATTTCTGTGCCCATAAAAATCGCCTTTTTTGGGATACGCCCAAACGACGACTGCCGGCGTAGAGATTGGCGGTTCATCGCGATTAAATCGGAAAGGTGGGACCGAATCTAAGGCTGTGAAAACTTCATTAATCGCACGCGCTTCATCTTCATGTCGATCATATTCAAACTCTATTTTGGCGTTTGATCCGCTACCACGAACAATTTGGGCTACCGAAAATTCCAAAGCTTCTCTAAGACGCGGCTTTAAGGGATTCTCAAGCAGACGAACAACCATAAGAATCGCATCCAAAACCGAAGTTTTGCCACTGCCATTAGGACCAACAATCAAGTTGATTTTTTTAGGTTTAGATAGACTATCGGTAAAGTCAAACGCGCTATTTTCAATCGCACGAAAATTCTGAATTTTGAGGGAGTGTATTTTCATATTTGATATTTTATCATTATTTATTTGAGTAGAGGAAATAGGAATTGAATAACTCGCCCAACTTGAACTGTACTGATAGGTTGGTACAAAGGTTGTGGTGGCAATGGTTTGGGGGGAATTATCAAAAGGTGAAGGGTGGGATTTGTTTGGGTGGCAGTTGTAGCCATTGATGGGGGCGTTGTATTTGCTGGATACCCATAATGAAAATATTTAGGATAGTGTGTACCCGCAACCTGTTGGAAGTTGCGGGCGGCGGGTTGCCAAAACAACAATTTGTCAAACGTATTGTCCGGCTTTATGAGCAAGATGCGAACGAAATTTGGGCACCCTTCAAAGTAGTTGACAGTTTGTATGCACAAAATAGGCATGGTTTTTGACTTGACTATTAGGATGTACCTCGTTATGGGTATCAATTAACAAAAATCGGAGCTTTCAAACTGTAAACTACTTTGCATTTGTAAATTGATGCAATAAAATCAGCGTGATACATGTTAAGTAAAGCAATTATGATGAAGGGTGCCGAAATTGGCATTGGATAATAGGTGCGACGGTGGTTGAGTGAGCTAAGATGGCTACACTCGCTTACCTTTTCCAGCAAAATTTTACTCTGACCCCAATTCTTCCTCTCCCCTAGCATAATGGGCAGTAATAAACATTATGCCTTTGCCTCCTCGTGCCACGGATGTATGACTCTGGTTGGTCGTAAACGCACCTTCGCAGGCTCAGGCAGCATCCCCATGACTCGACACCACCTTCACTAATAAAAGTGCGTGGCGACCAGAGACTACTCGCCTTCCTTGGCTCGCTGCGTTTTTTATTCTATAATGCCGTATTCTGTCACTTTGAACAATAAAGGTTCAAGATCTGTCGGCTCGAAGTCCACCCATAGTGGCATCACTGTAGCAGCATCTCCCTGAACAGGCATAAAGTGCAGGAGTGGAATATGCCGTTTAAGGTCATGTGACAAGGTGGCCGGCTGGGAAGTTCCGGTACATTGAGACGTTGCAATGCCATCATCTAAACCTTGCTGGTCGGCAGCATCAATGTCTGCTTGTGTAAAGCCACTGCCATCCGTATTGTTGTGCAGTTGTTTAATTTCACATTCGGATAGCCCGCGATTGTAAAGACGCAAATCGTCAATTTCACCAAGGAGAAAAACGCTGTCATGACCAAGACCAATCTGTAAAGGGCCGTCGGTTTGTCTTATCCAATCATCATCAACTGAAATTTCCAAGTTATCGAGTGAATTAAGTTTGCCGACAATTCGGTTTCCATCAAGGTACCACACGACAGGGTCAGTTTCTGAACTTTCGTTGACTACAACTGTAAAGAAATGAAACTCACCATAACTGGCACCCTGATGCCTCGTTTCTTCAATTATCCAGTCATTGGCACTTGACCTGTAAGCAGGATATGAGTTGTGAGATGCCAGTCCATAGTCCCAAATCATCCAGGCAGTTCCTTTTTGGAGAATTCCATATCCATATTTACTATACCCATCTAGTTTTACCCATGCCGATATTGTTATCTGACCATCGATGACTAAAGATGGATCAGAGGATATTTCCACATAGGTGTTGCCATCAAAACGAGCGGCTTGCCCAATCTTGCCTGCAACATAATTCAAACTACCACCCTGTTCAACGCCATGATGCTCGTTGCCGCTGGCATCCTGCGTGTCCCCTTCAAAAGGGTAATAGGCAACCAGCCCATCGGCGGTATCTATCTCCGCTTGGGTGCATTTTGGGGGTTGGTTACAATTTGGAAGTCCGTTTAGCTGCTCCTCCCATATTGATGTAGGAGAAAGTTTTGCAAACTGCCCTGTAGAGTAAGTGATGTTGGTGTCCTTACAAAGCTGATTAATCTGACTATTATAGAGCCAAAGCCTCTGCAAGTTAGGCGTTGCCCCGAAGTCGGGAATGGGGCCCGTCAGTTGATTATCATAAAGAGAAAAGCCAGATAAGTTAGGCAATGCACTGAAATTGGGAATGGTACCTGTTAGCTGATTCGCTTCAACAGAAAGGTTCACTAGGTTAGGTAATGCACTGAAATCGGGAATAGGTCCCGTCAGCTGATTCCCTTCAAGATGAATATCCATCAAGTTGGGTAATCCACTGAAGTGCACTGAAATCGGGAATGGGACCCGTCATTTGATTATCAGGAAGTTCTAGCTTGACTACGCCATTATTTTCACAGGTGACACCATGCCAACCACAGGGCGTATTGGTAACGTTCCAACCGTCATTGTTTTTCCAGTTGGCACCATTAGTGCTGTAGTAAAGTTCCAGCAACGATTCGCACTCGACTTGAGAAATTTCAGTGACGGCAGCGCAATCGGTGGCTGCTTGTGCGACAGGTATTGCCCCCAGCGTCAAACCGACCAAAAATCCAGCAGGTAATGGGTGTTGTAAAAAACGTGTTTGCACAAACTATATATATAGTTATTCTCCTTTAAATAGTAAATCATTGATTGGCATGGTTCAAAAGAGTTTGATGCCGGGTAACACTTTTTTCGTGCGAACTTTTTCAATAGGTTATGCCAACGGAGTGTTACCCTGATTTGAACCATCAATACCTGCAATTGCTTTGTAGGGACTACCCTTATGTGAACCACGTAGCCAACTTGGCTACGATATCAATAGAGTCAGCAGTATAAGCCAACTCAATTACAGCTATCTTAAAAGTTACCTCTCTTTAGGTGCCTGAATAATAACGAATTAACAAATAATCAAATAAACCCGTTATGATATCAATAAAATCAACAAAACAGTCCAACTTAACGGGAGCTATCTAAAAGGTTGTGGCGGGTTGTTAGTGCATAAACAATAATACTTTTGTACCATGATATTCCTTACCATCAACACCAATGACACAACTATTTTCTCCCCATGTGTTGTAGCCCGCTCGCCACTCTTTTCCTTCTACCTTAGCAGTACAAATAAAAAACGATGGCTTACGGATGTTGTTATCATAACCAGTTGCCATAGGAAATTTGGTGGCCCGATTTTTTTGGCAAGCGGAAAAACAATCCACTTTGTAAGCTCAAGTACCTTAAAGGGCACTTCACCCGAACCGGGGGAAGTTAATTTTTCTTCGATACCTTATGGTAAATGCAAAAAAAAAATTTTGCACCTGATATAGTATAGCACTCCAGATAAATTCTGGCCCAGACTTCAGAGGTTTGCCAAACTTCTGAAGTCTTGACATGGAACAAAACTTTTCTGGACAACTTATAAATGCAAAAAAAAATTCTGCACCTGACTTTTGAGGTCAGCCAAACGGCTCGAAGGCAATAAATTGGCTTTCGTACGGACATCCCAAGCTCGCTCAGTGTGCCAAAAAAATAATGGCAATGCTATTTATCATCGTGTGAGCATTGCTGCCATCAGTGTGCCAAAAAAATAATGGCAATTTTATCATCGTGTGAGCATTGCTGCCATCCTTGCGGTGATGTCTATGTATTATGACCATCTGCGAGTGCCTATCCAAAAACGTGCCGATTATAAACCGCCTACTGTTGTCAAGTATCGGCAAGATTTATCGGCAATATTTTTCTTGCCACCACAACCTCCACTCTTCTGGCAATCATTTCTCATCGTTCCCACAAGCCTAGTATTGGTCCAGTATCATTTTTTCCAAAATGCACCACCTAATCATAATGACGCGCATGTAAGGCAACTCCAAAAAATTAATATACCACATTTGTTTTGTCAAAGGTGACCTCACTTTTTTTTCAAATTCAAATACACGCCCCGGTCAGAATGAGGGAAGTATGATAAAACATTGGATCTGCCCTGTCAACAGGTTTACCCCCACCCAAAAATTTCTTCGTGCGGTCAATAAATACTTTGACCACCGGATTGCCCCTACAATTTCCCGAAACCGGGCAACCATAAAGGATTTGCCCCTACAATTAATGGAAAACGTCCAACAAATAGGGCAACCATAAAGGAATTACACGTAGGCACCATTTGAAAACGTAGGAGCAGCAAGCAAAATCCCTTGTGGTTGCCCGATTCAAAATCTATTATACGCCGCACGGATTAGAAGTTAACTTTTATTTAACGAAACAGATGTCACGGATTAAATCTGCGTAATCTGTGGGTCATAAAAAATCAATTCTTACCCATTAGTCTTATGTCTTATTCTATGATGGTTGTCTTAGGATTGAAGAAAAATTCTGACCCAGACTCAGAGGTTTGCCAAACTTCTGAGGTATTGTATCCATTCAATTATTTAATGGTATTTAATGGTATTAAATAGAAGAAAATACTATTGAACTCTGACGCTCAAGTAGCCGGCAATTCTTTGGCCTCGAGCTGCCAGGTTCTCCTTTA
>QNER01000294.1 GCA_003646175.1 Candidatus Parabeggiatoa sp. nov. 1 | reverse complement strand
TGTATCCACCACCCACGATGAATTGTGAATCAAAAATCTTTTTTTTCCCCTTGGAGCGATCCTTTCCCCTGCACTAGTCAATAATACGCTTCCCACTGGCACCATCAAGAACTTCTAACAAACGGCGCTTACGGGCATGACGTTTCCGCAAATCCTCGTTTTTGATAAAGATTATTTTATCCGCTTTATAAAAATATCGGCAACGCTGCTCCAATCACCCTTTGTAAACGTCCTTTCCCAGAATACATCAGAACGCTCGCAAAGCGCATAGCCATCCGCCAATTCCTTATCTATTGTCCAAAACATCTGTTCCACCGTAGATAACGAAGACTGAGGTAGTGCTTGGAAAACCACTTTCATACATTGCGCAATCTCCTCGACTAACTCGCTATCCGGCCCCATTTCTACCCGGCGCGAGCCTGCTGCCAAGAGTTCCTCACCTAACTCAACCACATCGTTAGCAGAACCTTGAGCCAATAAATTTTCTAAACGCAGCCGTAATTGAAGAATGTTAACCTCATCATCGCTATCGTGATACCAATCATTATCCCAACCGTGCATTGGCACTTCATCAAGCATTGCAATATCCGGTTTTATCACCGCCACCATGCTTTCTACGTTCCTACTAGCAAGGTGACATCGTTCTTGCAATACCTCACGAACTTGAGAAAAACGCCCTGCGAATTCTTCCAACAAACTTATCAGTTGTTCTTTCGTTTGGCACAGAGATTGGAGTCCAAGATTTATCTTGGCAAGAGGGATTGGGGGAAAGTTTATCATGTCGTCGAAATGACACTATGGCAAGGTTTTTTCGTTCACCACCTTAAAGAGATGGACTAGGCGAGTTAAGATTTGACGGGTTGCCGATGCAGACACTTGAATAAAAAAAGC
This sequence comes from Candidatus Parabeggiatoa sp. nov. 1, assembly GCA_003646175.1. GTDB lineage: Bacteria > Pseudomonadota > Gammaproteobacteria > Beggiatoales > Beggiatoaceae > Parabeggiatoa. Next base: position 7,525 of record QNER01000294.1, on the reverse strand, counting down.
CCCAAGTTTTGTGACTTGGGGCTTTTTTGTTTTTCTTCACAATTTTGAAGTCTAGTGGATTGTACGATATAGTTCGTTGTGGACGGGATTCCCAACTAGCTGTTGGGAATAATAAAAATTTCTGAACACCTAAATCTCAGATTCACAATTTATCTATATCTATAATCACCCCTTCTCGGGCAATGTGACATTCCATCTGTGACTGGCGCTCATCAACAAGTTTGAGGATGTCGCGGTGCAGCGTTTCTATTTTTGTGTCATTGTAATTAGGATCGACATGGAATAAATGTAACTGCTTGACATTAGCATCCATGGCAAAATTAGCAGTGTCAATATAGCAGGAATGCCCCCAACCACGTTTTTTAGCATAATCTTCCGGCGTATATTGCGCGTCATGGATAAAAATATGCGCATTTTTGATGTTTTCTATGGCGTTAACCCGTTCTTCTTCCTGCATCGCTATCATAAGCTGCAATTCTTCTGGCTCAAGTTCGTCTTTGCGCTCTTCTATCGTTTTATCTAGAAATAACAGCTCGTTATCAGAAACATAAATAATGGTTTTATCGTGTACTTGGATATGGTAGCCATAAGTGCTGCCCGGATGATGCACGTTAAAAGTGGTTATCTTAAATGGTCCATATTCCAATTGACCATTGGGGGCATCAAGATAATGAATATCTGCCATCCATGTTTCAACTTCGACTGGAAAATAGGGATCCACCATTTGCCCAGAAATGCGCTCTTCGGTTGCTGTTTTGCTGCCACCGGGGCCATAAATATTGACTTTCCACCCCGGCACAAAGGCAGGCACAAAAAACGGTAATCCAGAAATATGATCCCAGTGGTAATGGGTGACAACAATCGTGACTTCTTTGATCTCTTGTTGCGCCATCAAAGAGTTACCGAGCGGAATAATGCCTGAACCCCCATCACATATCAGTATATGATTATCAGCTCGCAATTCCACACACGAGGTATTGCCACCCACACCCATGTGGCTGCTAAATGGTGCCGGGTAAGAACCCCTGACACCCCAAAAGCGTATATAGTTTTGTGTATCAATTTCCATAAACCGATAAATGAATCAATCAGGTGAACAAAAGCATTACTTTTCACTTTTTAGGTGAATATCAATGAAAAATGAAAAGTAAGGAACGAACACGGTTTTCGTTCCTATCGTTTTTCAGAAAAATAATTTCGACACCAAAGTTTTTTTTTGTTAAAAAAACTTTGGCATAGAACACAAGCCATAACGAATAGCATCCCTTCAAGGGATGCATACCGTTACGTTATTATTCTTCACATCTATAGCTTTTAATTCTACTCTTCTGGATAAATGTGCCAATCTCCCGCTTTTAAAATTCCATAAAACATACCCTCTGGCACATTGGGATAAGCGTCGTAATGATAAAGAAGGCATTTTTTTTGAATTTCTGGCGCGAGATGATTGATAAGATCTGATACATGTGGATGCACGCCTGAAGGAAATGGCGAGGTTTCACAGTCCATATAAATTCTATCGGCTTTCCGGTAGTGCATTTCCAATTGTGGGGGTATCATGTACTGTATGTCAGTTGGTATCAGTACATTGTAGCCACTTGAATATTGTAAGCTTACACCATAGCTTGGCATTTCCTCGGAACTGGAAAAAACATGCATAGCGAAAATGGGCTTCATTTTCCACGTTTCGTCACCATCCCTAAAAACGTGCGTTAACGTTGTACCACCTTGCTTCCCTACTAAATGTACGTCAAAGTAGGTTTCAAGACACACGTCCGGCACACCCTGTACCGTATCTAGCCCGGGGCCTAGTGCTCTTCTTAAAGGTTCAAGCACTTTTTTATGAATAAACAAATCAGGCTTGGTATTTGAAGGAGGAACTGCCTGCGTTGTTTCTTCAGCAAATAACTTGTTAGCAATAAATGTCTCGCCTAACCATCGTTTCTTTTCTATCGTATAGAAAGGGTTAAATAATGTAGTCAACCCTATATACTCCATGCCACCAATATGATCATTATGTGGGTGAGAAATGTACACACCGTCTATGTCACGGGAAGCGAGCCCTATTGCTTTAAGCGCGTGTCTGATATCTCCGCCAACATCCAACAGTAAACGATATGGGCTTTGACCATCTCTTTTATTTGGCATATCAAATTCAATAAGAAAGTTAGAGTGCCAGGGAGGATCATAGCGAACTTTACTTAATTGGCGGATTTTGGCGTTAATGTCCTCTTTGGACAAATTTTTTAAGTCTTTTGGCGAATGAATCATTTCCCAGAAAAGATCACACACCTCTTGTTCTGAGATGCTCCTATCATAGTCCCCTGTTGAAAATGCGGCATTGACACCTATTGCTGTTATTTTCATATTTTCAGAACTCTAACGCAAATTCGATACCCGAGCTAAAAGCTATTTATTTATATAAATGTAACTTAAAAGAGGTAACAAATGCTTTTGTAGCTGTAATACTGAACACGGTTATAAATAAAATTTATTAGTAACGCTCAAACCCAAGTTTTTTTTAAACTTGGGTTCAAAAAAAGTTCAAGGTTTTCTTGTTTGTGCAACGAGACGTTGCGTTCCAACTCATCGAAAAATTGACAGCCGCAATTTTATAACAAAGGCGCGATTGCTAAAAAGCATAATTGATGCCATTTTTTTGACGAACAACATCGTGTGGTTTAAAAACCACTTGCTAGTCGTTTTTATAGACGTTTATCACTCGTTTTAAAAAGGTAAACCCAATTCTAAAGTCTTCAATTATCACATCAGTGCCCATCGTCCGTCTGTTAATCCAGATTGTCTCACCCACACGATGTCACAAGTGTCCGTGGTTCGGCATCTGCTGTGTCTATAGCTTTCCAAATATTTTCGCTTACATAGAGCTTTGAAGCCAAACTAATCGGGCTCAAGTGTCGATGTCATTTTCTTCAAGTCTACCACTTGTGAAAATAATATTTTCACAAAATCCCGCTATCAAACTGAGTATCGTGAGCGAAAGCCTCAACCTCTTTTTCTGAAAGTCTATATATATTAATTAGGCATTAAATTAATTAGGCATTAATTTTTGGATTCAACCTCAACATATTTACAAACGATGTTACGTATTTCTTTTAAACGTAAAGGTTTTATCAAAAAATCCAATGCGCCTAGTTGTTTTGCGACTTGGCGATCTTGAGCATAATCTTTGGAAGTTACCATAACCACCGGCGTATTTTTGTGAAGGGTAAGCGTTCGCAAATGTTTTAACAAACTTAATCCATCCATGCCGGGCATAATAATGTCCAAAAACAACAAATCTGGTTGATTTTCTTCTAAATAGGGCAAAGCCTCAGCAGAAGATTTAAAGCCAACAAAATCAACTGCCAAAGGTTCGACACCAAACTGATACAAAGAAATTGAAGTTGCGCTGTCGTCCACAACCACAATCATTGGCATTTTATCTGTCATGAAATTAAACCCATCTTTGGTTTGGAAGTGGGCGATGTTACAAAACAGCAATCCAACATAAAAGGATTAAATCCAAGCATTTCCGTCAAATATTCAACCCAAGATCGCTTGCACCATTTAAATCTCAGGACAATAAAAGCACGGCTATACACAGTCGTTTTTCAAATAATTAATTTTCAGTGCTTGGTTGACACTCGTCTTGTCCCAACAACCCCCCTAAAAACTAAAAAGTGAAAAACGATAGGATTGCCTTCCAAAAAAGTTTTGTCAACTGGAAATTAGGAATTAGGAATTAGAAACTAGGAACTGATCATCCCCATTCTCCATTCCTCACTTTGAAAACTTTTTTGGTTTTTTCTCACCACCCACTACCTTCATTTATCTTCGGCATCATAAGGAATTTTTTGGCCATTAGCAATTTATTTACACGCCACTTTTACAAGTTTATGCCTTAAGAATTTTTTTCTAAAAGCATTCAACAAGTCATTTTGATGAGGCATTTTAACATTCAACCAATATTTTGTGTCACTTTTATAGCGTTTTTGTGTTTTAATATTTTTGTAACTCTTAGCACTTAATTCTTTTAAACGTCGTTTGACAGAGGATGGTTGACGATAGAGACCCAAGGAAATGGCGTTATTAAACGGCCTTTTTTTAACTATCTCATGATCTTTTATGCCAAGCCGATTGAGGTGCTGTTGGGCTCTAATGGCCGCTTGTCGATTTGCAAAGGGTGGTGAATAAATCCAAGTTGAAGCCAGTACTTGCGTTTCACGACGTTGTATGTTAGCAATAATATCTTCTTTTTTTATTTTCAACCCGTTAACGATTTTTTGGGCAGTCCCTATTTTAGTATAGGGGCCCGCTTGAAAACAAGCAAGCCGCTTAGTCGGCGGTTTTGATGATGGGGTTTTTTTGGCAACCGATAAAACTTTGGGGGGGGTAGATGTATCAGGCGCGGTTTCTGTGTTCGCTTTTTCTTCATCCACCGATTTTTTTTCGTTGACCATAGCTAATCCAGCCGCCGGTTGTAAATTTGCTGGGGTTGCTAATGGCAAGTCCGTACTTGTTTTATGGGTTTCGGCACCCAAAATATCTGCCTCATGGTCAGCCTCAGATAAGGGGTTAACCATGGCAGCTACCGTTGGGATATCCGTAGCTGGGGGAGTCGTTTGTTCTTCAATTGTTTGATTGAAGACCCCAGTATTGTTGAGCAAATCGCGTTCACTCAGCAAGATCAGTTGTGGCAATTCAAAGGCCGAAGACGGGTGAGGTCGAGCGACGGTCAATTGCGACGGTTGCCAAGGCAGCCATGGTAACAGCGAAAGTTGCCATGTTAAAAAGCTAATATTTAATAATAATAGTAATAAGGCCAAACTTCTCATAACGATTGCTCGACAACGGCTTTAAGTCCTTGTAACACAAGATCAGGGATATGCTGATAGGGCAGCGGCCAAAATGACTCAAGTGACGGTACACTGCCACCAGTTAGTATAAGTCGGATTTGATTGCCTTGCTTTTCCAATGTTTTTATCACGTATTCCAGCAAACCTATTACTGCAAATGAAGTACCTAAAGTGATACCGGTGTGCGTATCGTATGCTAAAAATGATTTTTCATGGTGTTGCTGGAAAGTTTTGTTGGGACAGCGTTGTCCAGAAAAATTCTGCGCCTGCTTTTCGAGGTTTGGCAAACTTTGAACGGCTTTGTCAGGAAAAAACGTTTCTGGGTGATTATACGCCAATGCGTATGTGTCACTCTTCAATGCATTCTGCATAGTCGTCACACCGGGCATGATCAAGCCCCCCTGATGATGACCATTGGCCGATAGCACATCTAAAGTGATGGCCGTGCCACAATCAACGACGCACAGCATGTCTTTTTCTATCAGGTGGGCACCAATTAAAGCCAGCCAACGATCAACCCCTAATTGTTCTGGGTTTTCATAACCATTTTTAACCCCGCATTGATAGTGGGATGTTTTGACAAAAGTTGGCTTTAATCCCCAATGAGTCTCTGTCCAATGGGTGAGGGTTTCAGCTTTCTGAGGCCCCGCCACGTTGGATACCCAGACACCTTGAAAGGGCATGTCAAGTGTGCGCCACGCTTGGGTCAAGATTTTTTCCAGATTGTTGGCCTGATAGGGTATACGTTGTTGGGAACTTAACCGACTTTGATCGAGCATGGCCCATTTTAATGCACTATTGCCCATATCCACCATAAGTCTCATATACTGTCTTTTCGCTTATTTTTTTGTGCCTAGTGAATTAAATGATATATCATTCAATCAGTTATTTTTTGAGCTTTAAAATCAACGCCTGATATATATAAGAAATTAATTCTTGCTGTAAATAATCCTGTGAAAGCCCAAAGCGCAGCGCAGCGCAGCGAAGAACTCCGATCTACGGAAAAATTGACAGCAAATTAAATTTTGCACCAAAGGGGCTTTAAAACCTAGCCCCAACGGGGCGTATTATTAAAGTCAGTGTAACTACCTGGATAAATTTTTCTGGGCATCTATAAGCGCAAACTAACCTCACCATAAACATAACGCCGTTTTTGGTTGCCAACTTGCAACAACAATGCGCCCTGCTCATCAATGCCCCAAGCCGTGCCCGTCACTAACGCTTTATTATTAAAATGTTTTTCCGCTGCCGTTTCCCCCTTTGACGGGATTTCCAGTGTGACTGGCTGTCCATAGCTCAGATCAACACGATGCCATTCAGCTTGAAATGCTGCTAACCCGATCTGCGGATAGGTTATCAAAGTTTGTAGACATTGATCAATGAGCATTGCCGCCAGCGTATTGCGCGAAATAGTCTGCCCTAGCACTGTGCATAAATCCACCCAAGGTTGCGTGATAGCATTTTTCTGAGCAACTATCGTCCGTGCATCAACTGAGGGCATTTTGACATTTATGCCAATGCCTATCACCACCTCGCAATCCTGAGTCAGACGACTTTCTAACAGTAAGCCGGCTAATTTGCGGCCTCGCCATAAAACATCATTGGGCCATTTCAGGCCCACCTCAATCGCCCCCAAACTCTGCAAAACGCGCACCACTGTCACAGCCAGCGCAATATTCAGTCCTGCTAATGAATGATGAGATCCCGCATAACGGTGTTTGATGGACAAACAAAGCCCACTGGCATAAGGCGAAATCCATTGTCGCCCCTGCCGTCCACGTCCTGCCGTTTGATATTCGGCCAAACAGGCTAATGGAACCGCCTTTTGGGGCTGCGCTAACGCATAGCGATTGGTAGAATCTATAACCTCAAGGATTTCTATATCAGCCAAGCGTTCTGTCGTTTTTGTTGGGAGTGCGGCTAAAATACGTGATTTATCTAATAACTCCAGTGCATCTTTCAGTTGATACGTGTTAGCCCCAAGCAAGTGTAGTCTGACACCATAAGCGGTGAGCGTGTTAATGGCTTGTTCTAACGCCGCCGCGCTGAGTGCCAATTGTTTAATCAATTGCTCGGCCGTATGTTTCTGCCCATCGGCGAGCATCAGTAAAATTTGGTGATACATTTTTTAGGCTGAACAAAAACCCTTATTCATTTTTTAGGGGTAATAGGTTTCGATGCAAAAGTTTTTGCGCGCAAAAATTTGTGCATCGAATAGGTAATATAGTTTGTAAGAATAATAATTTCAGTTGGAAACCTTCAAGGTTTTGGAAACCTTGAAGGTTTTGCCCTAAATAAAAACAATTTTAAATCAAAATTAACAATCCATTCCTGTTATTAACGGCCTTTTTGTTCAAGCATTTATTTTAATCAGTTTATCATAAAATAAAGACAAATTATGGGATAGAAATAGTTTATTATAAATTGCTGATTATAAAGGGTTTTGGGAGGAAACTGGGAATTGGGATTTACGCAAAATAAATCAAGCAAAAACTTTTGCGTAGATTGAGAACAGGGAATAATGAATGACAAAGAGTTATTAAAAAAGGTAACTACTCAGCCCTGAAAGGGCGCTTTATTAAAGCCCAGGGCAACGCCCTGGGAACTGAGGTAACTACTCAGCCCTGAAAGGGCGCTTTATTAAAGCCCAGGGCAACGCCCTGGGAACT
>QNER01000293.1 GCA_003646175.1 Candidatus Parabeggiatoa sp. nov. 1 | reverse complement strand
TCTCTTATAAACGAAACAGCCCCCACCTACCAACCCCGCTTAGGTGATATGCTCATTGAAGCCGGCTTTGTTAATGAACAAGATATTCAACGTGCCCTAGAATTTCAAGCGCGTTTTGGGGGACTTTTAGGGGCAGTACTCATTCGGATGGGCGCGGTATCTGAAGATAATCTGTTGAACATCCTATCTAAACAATTAGATTTGCCAGTGATAGAAAGTAAAAACCTCCCATTGGATAGCAACCTATTACTTAATACGATTGAAAAAGCCAACATTGACGAAGACTGGTGGCTTGATCAAGAAGTCGTCGCCTGGGAAACGTCTGACAACAGACTACATTGCGTTGCCCGTAACCCGTTATCCGATACAATCCATGAAGTTTTTTACAATACTTTTCCCGAACAGACTGTCGTTTGCTACTTGGCACGTAATCAAGATTTAGATCGTCTCCTGGATTTATTGGCTAAAGCGAGTACCGGCGATCCGTTTGGCAATACTGACGATGTTAATCTATTACGAGAATTAGCAGAAGGCGCACCGGTGGTTGAATTCGTTAACAATATGCTCTCCCAAGCCGTTGATCAACGCGCTTCGGATGTGCATATTGAACCAGAAGAACACACCTTTTTTGTACGTTATCGAGTTGACGGCGTTTTATATGAACACCTTAACCTAGCTAAAGAACGTTTTAACGCAATTGTGTCACGAATTAAATTGATTTCTGGCATGGACATTGCCGAGCGTCGCTTGCCACAAGATGGACGCTTAAATACCCGTGTCAGTGGTCAGGAATTAGACATCCGCGTATCTTGTTTACCGGGTGTGCATGGCGAATCTATGGTTATGCGCTTATTACCCAAAGAACGCCAAACCAGTCGCTTAGAACAATTAGGCTTTGCACCAGATCATTATCGCCTGTTTAATCAATGGATTAGCGAACCGCACGGCATTATTCTGGTCACCGGCCCCACCGGCTCTGGTAAATCCACCACCTTGTATGCCTCTCTTGATACCGTCAACAATCGCACCCAAAAAATAATTACGGTTGAAGATCCGGTTGAATATCAACTGAAAGGGGTTACCCAAGTTCAAGCGCATAGCGAAATTGGCTATACTTTTGCCAACGCGTTACGCTCAATTCTGCGACAAGATCCTGATATTATCATGATAGGTGAAATTCGTGATCGTGAAACCTCAGAAATTGCGATACAAGCAGCTCTCACCGGGCACATGGTGTTATCGACTTTGCACACGAATAATGCCGTCAGTGCTTTTACCCGTCTGATTGAGATGGGAGTAGAACCCTTTTTAGTGGCGACATCGGTGCGGGCGGTGCAAGCACAACGCCTAGTGCGCCGCTTGTGTCCAGCCTGTCGCCAACCGATGACACCTTTGACTGAGATACAAGCACAAGTTAAACGTATCTTACCTGAAGAACTAGCGGTGCAACCACCACAGTGGCAACAAGCGGTGGGTTGCCCAGCGTGCCAAGGGATGGGCTATCAAGGGCGTGTTGGGATTTATGAAATGGTATATATTACTAATGAAATGCAAACCTTGATTTTAAATCGGGCTTCTGCAACGGAAATGCGTCAATTAGCAACCCAACAAGGTTTTCGGACTTTGCGCGAAGATGGTTTGATCAAAGCCTATCAAGGTGTTACCAGCATTGAAGAAGTACTCCGTGTGACTGAAGAACAGTGAACAGATAAATATTTTGGCAGGAGTCCAAATTTTAGCAGGAGTCCAAACTTTAGTTTGGGAGAGGCAAGATTTTGGCAGGAATCCAAAATAAACGAAACCTGATAATTGATAACTGAAAAAAGATGAGTAATTATTCGCCTCCACCCCCAAACGATTTTTTCTGGTTATCCTCGGCATTAATGTGTGTGTTAGATGCTGATGGCGTTGTCGTGCAGCTTAATCCGGCATGGGAAAAAAAATTAAACCTCGTCCGTACCGACATTGAACAAAGCCACTATCTGGCGTGGGTACACCCAGATGATAAAGCCAGTAGTCGTGATAAGTTAGCGCAACTCGATATCACCATGCAATCTCAACATGATACATCGCTGCCAGAAACAGCACACCGCCCTGTTGAAACTCACGTGGCATTTTCAAATCGTTGGCGCGACTGTTCGGCTTATTATCACTGGCTCCACTGGGAAATCAGTGCTGTCCAACGGGAAGGGGAAATAATACCAATTATGAATTAAAATCTATTTTACGGAGACTATCGCGAAAAGCGATAGCATCCGTTTTAACACGCAAAACCATCAATAAATGGTATAAATTACGCTTGAATCGTGAATCCTTCCCAAGTTTCTTGAAAAAACTTGGTTTCTTTAAAATGCGTACCTTATTTGGAGCAAAGTCCCTTCGGTTCGAGCAAAAAAGGCCACCCATTTTTTACGCTACGCAGTTGCCCCCAAAAAAACACCGAACCGGTTTTGCGTAAGAAGAAAGAACGTTTTGAATTAGCAATACGAGGCTCCAATCTTGGCTTGTGGGATTGGAACTTAGAAACCAATGATATTTATTTATCACCGCGTTGGAAAAATATGCTGGGTTATCAAGATGATGAAGTTGCTAACCATCTTGATGAATGGTGTCCGTTTGTACATCCTGATGATTTTACGCAAATGTGGGCAACTATCGAAGCCTATTTAGATAAATGCATACTTCATTACGAAAGCATTTACCGCGTCTGCCACAAAGACGGAACTTATCGCTGGATGGTAGCGCGGGCGGCTGCACTGTGGGATAACAATGAACAACCTTACCGCATGGTAGGCATTTACATAGACATTACTGATAGCAAACGGATTGAACCGGCTTTGCAAGAAAATGAAGCCTTACTCTCAGCCATTTTTGAAGTCACCAAGATTGGTTTATGCGTGACGGATGAAAAAGGGCGATTTGTGCGTGTGAATCCGAGTTATTGTCAACTCCATGGCTACACGGCCACAGAATTAATGGGACAACACCTCACAACCGTTTGGCCTCCCGATACTCACGAAAGTTCTATCAAACTACACCAAGCACTGTTCGATGATGATCCCACTGTATAAATTGACGGAGAATGGCGCATACCCCATAAAGAGGGGCATGATGTTGATGTCAGTTTTACCAAAGGTATTCTGACACAAGCAGATGGACGACGCTTTCAAGTCACCACAATGACTGACATTACTAAACGTAAACATCTCAAACTTGAGCGTCATCGCCTGTTTAATCTCTCACTAGACATGCAATCTATCATCAGGTTTAATCTGTCCTTTAAAGAAATCAATGCCGCTTGGGAACGTACTTTGGGATGGCATAAAGCAGAATTGCTGGAAAAATCGCTGATGGATTTGGTGCATCATGAGCTTTTCAATTGGACAAACATAGCGTAAAAATTTCAGCAAGTATTGGCATTAGTATCTATCCTTATGATAGTAAAGACATTGATAGATTAATAAAATATGCTGACCGTGCTATGTATCAAGCTAAACACGCAGGTAAAGGCCGTTATTGTTTCCAAGGCAAAACCTTCAAGGTTTCCAAAACCTTGAAGGTTTATAACTGAGGGCAAAACATTGAAGGTTTATAACTGGGAAAGTGGTAAAGTCAGTTCTACTCTAATGCCTACTTGATCCTCACGGTTGTAAAATTTACAATTGCCCTCACTCCCCCATACCAACCTAGCAACCATTGCTAACCCTAAACCCATGCCTTGAACTTCACCGGAAAAAAACCTTTCATTTTGATAATAAGGTGTCCACACCTTGCTAAGCACCTCATTGGGCAAGTGCAAACCATTATCATTGACACTCAAAACAACCGTTTGGACATCATCGGGCTGAATTGATATTTCTATTTGGGGGGAATTTTGAGGGTGAAATTTTTTGGCATTAGCCAGCAACTCGCGCAACACCAATTCCACCCCTTCCTTGGAAAACCGCAGTGCTTGTTCCGGTAAACTTTCATCTATGGACAGCATGACTGTGCCAAGTTCCAACTCTCCTTGAAGGTTAGCTAGCAAAGTGGGGAGTTCAGATAAATTAAAACTCGTATTGAGTTTACATAAATGTGTGCTATCCACATACTGCAAAACTTCCATGAGTTGATTTTGCAATCGATCCATAGCACCTTGCACTGTCTTTAACAAGTCTTGTGTCTCCTCTTTTGAAAAGTTCATCTTGTTGTCAGTCAGCACCGGCAAAACCATAAGGGCATTGAGTGGTGTGCGTAATTTATGCGAGACAATCGTATGAAAACTCCACATTTGCCGTTGCAATAGCATTTTTTCGGTGACATCACGCAAATGCACCAATTGTTCGCTCTCTTGAACTGCGGGCGCATCCAAAACATTAACCTGTAACCACAATGAAGGTTCATCGTTGGTATCAGGACGCACTAAATAACGCGGCGACTGTGCGACATTCGCGTCTGGCCAGTTTTCCCAAGCGAATGCCGGTTCGCGCTTATAGAGTTTGTCTATTCGTTGCAAAAATCCCTCGTTGGCGATATCACTGTCTTTAAATATCCCTAAATAAAGACGTGCTGTAGAATTCATGTAACGTATCACATCACCATCACCAAGTATTAAAAACCCATCATCAAACTGCTCGACAGCCCATTCAAAACGAGAACGTTCTGTCATCAAACGACGGTAGCGATTGAGACGAGTAATTGTGCGGATACGAGCACGCAATTCCACTCGATCAACCGGTTTGCTCAGAAAATCATCAGCACCAGCTTCTATAGCGCGCAAACGCGATTCGCGATCGTCAAGTGCTGTGAGCAAGATGATAGGCACTTCAGCCAATTTCGGATTAGTCCGCAAGTGTTCACACAGTTCAAATCCATCCATATTCGGCATCATCACATCTGACAGGATGAGATCTGGCATTAAATCTTCGGCCTTTTCTAAGGCTTCTTGCCCTGAGACTGCGAAGGTTAATTGATAACCCTCCGGCGCCAGCAGCATTTCAAGCGTATCGCGAACATATTCTTCGTCATCGACAATTAATAACTGACTGCTATTATTCATAGTTTTTTTGCCTTAATGTAAACAAAAAACAATATCATAATGTACATTGAATTTGTAAAAAAGTAGGGGAAATTAGCCGCTATGCATAATCCACCCACAAATCTACAAATCGCATCAATAACATTTGTGGTTTGATTATTTTAATTTCAAGATGCTATCATCATTTAAGGTTTGAGTGGGTAAAAAAGCGAAGGGGATGTTTATCAGGGGGGATTGATTGTGATTGTCGTTTATCAAAGAGAATTTCATTTTGCCAAGCTGCCCAATGTGCCCAATATTCTTCGCGCCTAGCAATAATCTTTCTCAGCACATTAGGCGCACCTTCACTCGCATAAATCCAATAATTTTTCCCGAATTAATTATTTTTCCCAACAAAAAGATTAAACGCACCCCTAACATAGAAGTTTTTAATATAGAAAGTATTTAGCATGGTTAATTTTCCGGAGATAATAGGTTAAGTATAACTAATTGACGAGTACAACGAATTGACGAAATAAACTAATTACCAAATAAGCGAATTCTCGGTATTGATATGGATTCCAGCATTCACACAGCCCATTCCCATTTTAACGGTTAAGTTTAAGTTTAAGTTTAAGTTTAAGTACAACGAATTACGTGGATAAACGAATTACCCCCCCAGCGTGTTTCTCATTGATTGATAATCTCTGATCTGACTTATCTTTCGTGGCAATTTCTCGAATGAATCCCATCCACATATGATAAATAATCAAGGTTTTGATGTATTATTCGTTTATCCACGTAATTCGTTGTACTCAACACAGAGAAATTTCCCAACAAACAAATTAAACGCACCTCAAACGTTCAATGGTTAAGCTTTTGAAAATACGGCCGTTTTTATTTTAATATAGAAAGTATTTAGCATGGTTACTTTTCCTGAGATGATAGATATGAAAATAGCAGTTAACTTTGCAATATCATATTATCATTCGTTTCAGGCGAACCTGGTACGATTAGCCGGCGTGATGACGAGAAGTACAAGGCGAACCTGGTACGATTAGCCAGCGTGATGACGAGGAGTACAAGGCGAACCTTGTAGCGTTACAGCCTGGCGACGCGAAACCCCACGACGCTGCTGCCATGGTAATCGTGTGAAATCATTTCAGTTAGAAACCTTCAAGGTTTTAGAAACCTTGAAGGTTTTGCCCTAAATATTTTTCAGCAACGTCTGTGTTATTGCCAACACACCACTTTTTTTGCCACTATACTTATCCTCATATTCAGAACATGCCCATTCCCAAACGTTGCCTAAAATATCAAATAAACCAAAAGCATTAGGCTTAAAACTACCAACAAGTGCTGTTTTTGCATATCCGTCGATACAATTATGAGGTATCCAATCAAACCAATTTTCTTTTTGTGAAATCTTATCATGGACATTAGCATAACGACATGCTTGTTCAGAATTATTTCCAAAATATCTTGATGTTATTGTTCCAGCACGAGCTGAATATTCCCATTCTGCCTCTGTCGGCAAACGATAAGATTGATTTGTTTCTAGAGTATCATTCCAAGAGACATTGATCACCGGACGATTACCCCGCCCACAATCGCTATCACTTGGTTTTTCTCTACCAGTGGCTTCCGCAGATAATGCTGAGTGTCAAGAAAACTTTAAGTAAACTGAACCATATTTCATAGATTCTTTCAATGTCTCAATTTTATCTTCTTTTCCAATTTTTCTTAATATCTGAATCGCATCATCGAAATCAGCATATCAAAGCCATGCGCCGCTTAATTTCATTCCTAACAGCTCATACCAACTCGCTGTATACAACACCAAGTGGCTGTGCCTGAAAATGACACTATTACTTTTGGTTTGTAATCCAAAAAATGATACGCCATCATTTAACCAAGCATGTTCACCACTTGGTAGGTTTTGTTCAGAGCTTACTTATGGTAAGAATCTTTTTTTGTGATGGCGGAAATATTGCGTCTATATCTCGCGTCATTTGTTGGTTTCCAAACAACAGCACACTAATTACACCGCCAGCAGTAATCAATTCTACATGTTCCTTATGTTCCTGTAAAAGTTCACCTAATCGCCAAAGTGCTTTTTCAATAGCAATTTTTGATAAAGTACTGTTCCCACTATTGTAATCCATTGGTTGTTCTCTAAATAAAATACATAAAATTTTTCACAACTTTGAGATTTCTTTTTTCAAAAGCCTGACAAAGCTTCAATTTCATGCCCCTTCAATAGATGATTAGTCAAAATGTCAAGTTGCTTGTCTAATGTGCTTTCAATAATATTCATGGCAACAATTCCCAGTAATTATTCGTTAATTTTATGGATACGCATTAAGTCTGCCACTATCAATGCTCACACCGCTAGGGTGCATATGAGCTATTGTATTGTACAGTTGTCTTTAAAACAATTTCAAGTTTTTGATTCTACGGATGCTATCCCTTCTTAGGGATAGTATCCGTCAAATCACTAAGCTATTGAAAAAATGGGTATCTAAAAATGGGTTATAAATTTATCTACCAGACGCACACATACCATAAGTCAAATGCCAATGGTTGAACGCACTTTTCCTTTAATGTGAATGGCTAATTGCTAATTACTTGATGCTCAAGTTTTCGTGAGTTTCCCAAAACAATTTAGCACCCAGTTTTAGTCAAAAACCACCATCACTCGTTTTCAAACAAATCAATGAGTTATAGATTTATTGGTTTTTTTATAGATTTGGCTGATATGAAAATAAATGTTTTTTTCTAAGTATTTTCAAAGAAAACACAAAAAATATCATTTAAAGTCATTGACTTATCGCTTAATACGCTTAGCGATGCTCAAAACGATTTTAAACGCGAAAACTTTGTTTATGAGAAATGTAGCAGCCCATTTGTACCTGAACTGCAAGTACAACAGATTGACGGATTTTACGGATTGATTTTTTTAAGGCGGATGTGTGACTTTACAAAAATACGTGATGCTCAACTTTTTTTAACTTATTGAATTTTTTTAAGTATTAATTAAATTTTTGGTGGATACGGATTGCGATATCCTGTAACTACTCAGCCCCTTTGGTGCTTATTATTTATAGCTTGGGGCAACACCCCAGGTTTTTATAGCCAGGCGTTTCTGATTTAAAGCCCTGAAACGGCGCATTAAAATGGGTTCCCAGGGCGCAGCCCTGGGCTTTAATAACTCATGTTACGCACAACGCTTCAAAATGATAATGATAAAGAAGGGCAACCATATTCGAGGCTAAAGTTTTTGTGAGCAAAAACATTAGCCTCGAAAGGCTCTGTACAGACAAAAATTCCCCTGAAAGGGGATAACATACTAGCCTAGGGCAACGCCCTAGGATTGATTGGTTAGAATTTTAGCCCTGAAAGGGCGGGACATGATGTCTATCCCTTTCACTAGATACG
>QNER01000292.1 GCA_003646175.1 Candidatus Parabeggiatoa sp. nov. 1 | reverse complement strand
GGGGTTAAAAAATATCGCCCACATTTCAGGACTACCACTTTGAGCCGTCCCTATAAAGCAATAGAGGTGTTGAAACCGTGGAAATTCGGTTCGCGGCTAAATTTTTGGGCCCAAAAAACGGATAAAAGCGAATTGGGAATTGGGTTCGAGGCAAAAAAAATTTTTTGCGCATATTGGGACTGCTTAAAAATCAAGGCCTAACAGTCATTAACAACGTTTTAATGCCCCATTCAAATGCCGATCTAACCAAAAATCAAGCAGTCCATTAATAATATAAGTCATTGATTTTTTATACTTGCAGAGGGAAAGAAACAACATTCGTTTATAGCAGCTTGGGTTTTCAATTATTGGTTTGACATGAAAAACGAATACTATTGGTTAATACCGTTGCCAAAACACACATATTAATTATGATAATTAATCTAACTGATTGAAAATGAATCAAACCCATATTTCTGTCAGTCAGAACTAAAAATATAAATCTCTGAATTTTAGGCATCATAAAATGATGCCCTATTATATAGGCATAATTTGGTGATGGTATTGATTGGTGAAAAGGAATAACATTTATTTGGGCATTATAAATATTAAATATAAGATGATATAATGAGTCGCCCCCAAAAGGGGTATGGTCTTAAAAATGAGTTAATCACAATTCATGTACCACTTTAACTGTTCTTTATAACCCGTTGATGTTATTGACTTCACGAACCACAGAATGCGATTCTCCTATCTGTCCCAAAAATTCAAATTCTCTTTACGGGAATATAAGCAATATCTAAAAGACTAAAACCGACTGAATTCTTATTAGTTAAAACATTAGCATTTGCTTATATTGGGAGATTCGGAGGAAACCCATACAATAAAATGACCAGTAATGGCTAATTCACTCATCACATTCTTGCGGTGAGCTAATTCACTCGTTATTTTGATAGATTAGAACTCGTGCCATGTCACCCTGCACTCTAAATGATGGACTAGAAAAACATGTTGCATTTTTTTTCAACACATCAAGATTTGTTGTGGTTATTTACAGTTGCGATTGATTTATCCCTTACGCTACTACTTTACCGCCTGTACGGTAAAATGGGGTTATATACTATCGTGATACTCAATATTATGTTGAGTAATTTTCAAGGACCTAAACTCACCGTTATCTTTGGTTGGGAAACCAGTTTAGGTGTCATACTCTATTCGGGCATCTATTTCGCCACGGATTTACTGAGTGAAAAATACGGCAAAAGAGAAGGCCAGCGTGCAGTGTTACTAGGTTTTGCGGCCAGTGTCAGTATGGTCATGATGATTTATATTAGCCTACTATTTTTGCCGTCCGACATATCAAAAAATGCTGATTTGGCTAAAAACGTACATGATGCTATAGGCACCATCTTTAATTTTACCCCTATTTTTGTTTTTGGTTCCCTCCTCGCTTATCTGATCACGCAAAGTTTTGATGTTTGGATATTTCATTACATCAAAGAAAAAACGCAAGGTAGACATCTTTGGCTGAGAAATAATGCGTCAACAATTATCTCTCAGGCACTTGATACCGTGTTATATACGGTGGTAGTTTGGTGGCCACTTTCTATGCAAAATTATGATGATCCCATGATCGCTTTGCAGGTAGCATTTCAGTTAGCCATGGTTAAATATTTCTTCAAGGTTATTATTGCGCTTATTGACACCATTTTTATTTACTGGGCACGAAATTGGGATATGACTGATAAAGATTGGAATGAATCACTGCACGCACGGCCTGTACCTCAAAGCTCAAACGAACAGCGAGGCCAATAAAGAGCCAGGCTAAAGCTACATTCTGAAAGAGTACAATTCTACGAATTAAATACATATACAATTGTGTTCGCGGCTAACGTTTTTTGTGTACAAAAATTTTTAGCCGCGAATTGTGAATGAGAAATGACGTTGACTTGATGTCACAGGTTTCTCTTATGTCTCAACGCAAATCAAAAATCCCTGTCATTTTCACTTCCATTGAAGTACGTTCCCTATAAACCTTAATAACCCGATATTTGCTTGACATTTTTTAAAGGCGGGTTAGAAGAAACTATAGTTTGTAAGAATAATGTTTTGTGGGAGTCGAGCCTTTAAGCGGGCGCGTACCAGCTAAAGCTTCGACTCCTATTTAACATGTTAAAACGGATGCTATCCCTTCTTAGGGATAGTATCCGTAAGTAAAATGGGTTTATCGGTATAAACAACGGCCGGTGCGGTTAGTACAGGCCGATTAGCCGCGTGTTGTGTTAAAACGGATACTATCCCTAAGAAGGGATAGCATCCGTAAAATTTAAAATTGGTATAAAAAGACATGAACCGTGCGACAAATTGGAATACCCGTTACCACACCCCAACAAATATACCCCCGCCTTGTCAAGTACTCTCCGATTACACATATTTATTACCCACCATTGGCACCGCTTTAGATTTAGCCTGTGGTTTGGGAGCGAATGCTTTGTTACTCGCCCGTTTTGGTTTAGAAACTTATGCTTGGGATTATGCCGAAACCGCGCTTGAACGTTTAAAAGCATTCGCACAAGCTCAAACGGTGCAAATTCATACCCAAGTACGCGATGTCGTTGTGTCACCCCCCCCACCCACTATGTTTGATGTCATTGTCGTGTGCCACTTTTTGGACAGAAGTTTGGTGCCGGCTTTGATACATGCACTCAAACCCAATGGATTGCTTTTTTATCAAACCTTTACACGCACTTGTGTGAGTGATCAAGGCCCTAAAAATCCGGATTTTCGCTTGGCAGATAATGAATTATTGCAGATGTTTGCCGACTTGCAGATAGTCGTTTATCGTGAGGAAGGTAAGATTGGGGATACGACGCAAGGTTTTCGTAATGAAGCGTTGTTGGTTGCAAGAAAAGTTTGAAAGTCGAGAATTGTCAATGACTAATTACTAATTCTCGATGATCAATTTTTTTTGATTTCCCCCTTTAATAAAAAAAAAGATTAAGAGGGATTTCTTTGAGTGTGCCTAAAATTATCAAATTTCCCCGACCCATGAGGCAAAAAAAAGAACAATTAAATATCTTGCTGTAAATAATGCGAATTAAGGGTTGAAAAACTCATTGAAAATCAAACGATTAAAATAGGAGACTCAGGGGACTACAACGTATGGTATTTTCTAAAGGGTGGTTTTTTTTAGGCACAATTTTAACTCTTAATTCGCATAAATAATCCTGTGAAAGTCCTAAGCACAGCTTTGTTACGCGAAGAACTCCGCTACACCATCACGGAAAAATTGATCGCAAAAAAAGGGCGGTGCTTCTTTTATCAAACTCTACTTTGACCAATTGCGCGACGGGCTAGACTTTTGGGCTGCAAAAGAACAAGTGACTGAGACGATTAAAACGTTTTATTCAGTACAGAAGCAACAACGTCCCCAACTGAATAGGCCAAAAAATTGATTGAGAAAATGGCACGTAACCACAGGCGCTTAAATGGTTGCTTGGCTGAAAAGGGACTAAATCGGCCGAGTCATCGAGGTCGTTTATGTGATATTGATGTTGATATTCCGGTGATAAATGCCCGTCATGGCATTTATGCTTCAATTATCACCCCTGAAATCGCACACCAACGCAATGAGCGAGGGTATTCATGGCAGCCCACGCCCACTATCCATTTTCGCCCAGAAGCCGATATGGATCAACAGTGGCAACAAAGTCTTAGCCAGTTTACGACTACTGGTGAATACGCGATAACTGTCAAAACCAAAGATCACAACGGGTTTATCAGGGAAGCAAAACCCATTACAATTGATGCTACCTGCGGTGACCAGATGATTCACCCCCGTTTTGATAGCAACACTCAAATGCTACACATTCCGGTTGTCACTGTACCCAATGACAGCGGTGAAGCAGAGAGTTCTGATGATTCAGGCACCTTAGAATTAGGCCCGATAGACATTGCGAGTGAAAAAATAGGGCCATAGCCAGTTACGCGAATTTCGATCCTCAAACTGGCATGGTATGTATTCCGTCGGTAAAGGTACCTAACGCTGATGGTCGCGATGATACCTTCAGTGCTTATTTAAAGCTAATTGATCCACAAGCGTCACCAATACAGTTTAGGTTGGAGGCGATAGACATACAGTGACGGAGATATCGTGCAAGGTTCGGTTCGCCTTGCACGCCTGTGGTTCGTTCCAACTTTGAATTGATAACTGATAACTGATAACTAATATGATTTTTACCAAGATTGAAAAAGTAGAATTACCCGAAACCGCATCCATCAATAAAGGCTTTACTGTCGTTATGGTGGCTGATGGCGAAGTGCCGTTTGCACAACTGATTGTTCGTCATAATGATGGGTGGGAATGGATTGTTAAAGAGCAGTATGTGACTGACGAAGGCAAAGGCAGTTACTGTTTCCAAGTCCCGCCCGAAGCCTATCACGCCGGCACCGTCTATCTACAAATTGAAGGTTGTCGTGTCGCTGATATTTACGCAGCGCAGCCCGACGATTGGATAAAACGCCATTGTGAACTTCAGATAGTGGGGGGAACTGCGGCCTCGATACCTAAGCCCGTGCAACCGCAACAATTTTCTCAGCCCTCCATTACTTTAGGGGAAACGGATCAGCCGGTTATCTACTTTGGCATCCATAAACATCAGCATCAGCCCTACTATAATGCGGCCGATGTGGATTACTGGGATGGGGAGAAAGATGATATTTTTGGTCAGCGCGGTGGGCCTTATACACATTTTATCCCGGCAGCGGTGCGGCAATATATCGACGGTGGGCTGGCTCACGCTGGGCTGTCAACCAGTTGGTCAGGCTCATTGATTGAACAGCTCCATCGCTGTGGCGAAACCGGGCAGGGGCATGGTGCTTTTGGTAACTGGAATCAGGCATTGCGTGAACTTGCCGGGGCCAAAACGGCCCTTGGCAATCCCCGCGTCGATTTTACCGCCTTTGGCTTTTTTCATCCGCTGATGGCGTTGATTCCGGCCCGCGATATTGTGGGGCAAATAGAATGGCATCGCCGTATCATCCGCGACACGTTTGACACGGAAGCCAGTGATGTGATGTTTCCGCCCGAAACCGCGTTTCATCCGCACATGATCCCGGCACTGAAACAGGCCGGTGTGAATGCGATTATCTACGATTCCATTCACCATTTCCGCGCTTGTCAAGATTACCCTTACGGCGGCCAGAACGAGGGAATGCTACCACCCAACCCGGCCGAACAGGAAAATCCCCCAGTCAACGACTGGCTGCAATTGCAATGTATCTGGGCTGCGAGCAAAATTTCGCCACAACTGTTAAAGCCTTGCATTCTCTACTACACCGATCATGAAGGACAACGCCATGAAATCATCGGAGTACCGGCTGAGCGTTATCTTGGTAATGAAGATGCGCGTGGTGGCTATGGCGCATTACAATATGAAAATGTGATGGGGCAGATTTATGACCAAATTTGCCAAACCAACACTTTTGATCCCAAGCACCCACCCTTTTTTGTTCTCCACTCTGACGGCGACAATTATGGTGGCGGTGCCGAGAGCTACTATACTTGTAATACCGGTGGGCTCGTCAACATGTGCCAAACTAATCCCCGCTTTCAACTGATTACTGTTAAAGATTACCTCCAACGTTTTCCGGTTGATCCTAAAAACACCGTTCACGTTGAGCCGGGTTCATGGGCAGGGGCAGACAATGGCGATCCGCAATTTACCAAATGGTTTTCATGGCTGGAAAAAGACTATTCGCCCGATCTCAACAGTTGGGCGGTTTTGACGGCCTTTCAGAATGTGGTTTATTCCCTTGAAGATGCCGGGCGGGATCCAAACTTGATAGAAGCGATGAAACGGCTTCTCTACACTGCCGAAACCAGTTGCTATTGGTACTGGACTGGACAAAATGTTTGGGATGCACAAGTCACCAATGCGGTTAATAAAGGCATGGATATGGCGCGGGGGGCTATAGATAACTTATTGAAATCAAAGCAAGATAAAACCGGGCCCACTATTTTTGTGCCTTGGGTGCGCCCTGCTAACCCTGGGGGTAAAGATTGGGGACAAGGTGGATTGGTTGATGCAGCCCCCCAAGCTACTTTCCATACTTTAATCCACGATCTATCAGGCCTTAAAAAGGTGACGCTTCTTTACCAAAAGGGTGACGTGCAAGGTAACCTTGCACTTCCGATGGAAGATTGTGGTGCTTATCCATCGCGCACTAATCCGTCGATAGTTGCGACACAATATAAGGCGGTACTGCCGGCAGGGACGGGTAATATTCGGTATTTTGTTGAAGCGGTTGATACTCGGGACAATGTTTCTTATAGCCCGGTGGGACGAATTTCTATTGCATAAATAGAAGAAAGGGGATAGCGAAAAGGGGAAAGAAATTGTGAATTGTGAATTGTGAAGTATTAATTTTTAATGAAAACAGGGTAAGTAAATAGAAGAAAGGGGATAGCGAAAAGGGGAAAGAAATTGTGAATTGTGAATTGTGAAGTATTAATTTTTAATGAAAACAGGGTTATTTAAGTGACTATTTTTAGAGAGTTTTTTTATCATCTTCATTTCAACAGGTCAAGTTTTTGGACAAAAATCACCTGATTTTTACCACCCCAGTTTCAAACCGCTCAAGGAGCCGAGCCGCGAGGCGGTGGTTTGGGGGGAACGTAGGAGGCAGATTAGGCGCGAAGCGTAATCTGCCCCATTTTTGTTTGCCATAGTTTTTCAGATTAATGGTGGATACTTTGAGCTAATCCACCCTACAAACTACAAGCAATTTCCCTAGGCTAAGGTAAACAATAAGCAATGCCTTCTACATCGGAATAGAAGGATGATTGAACCGGCACAGCTTCCGCCTCGCATGTACCAACATCCAGTGCAAACAACCAAAAATCGTTGCCACCATCTACGCCAGACATCAATCTACCATCTGGTATCGTCTCCAGTGCTTCAATCTGAATACCGTTTAATAAGTGGTCGCAAACTGATACAGCCACCATCGTTGGTATAGTCACCGCCCAAATCACTGTTTTTGTGGGATTCTTCGTATCAGCTGCGTAAAGCACAGTTCCATCCAGATTCCAACTCATGGCTTCAATGCGGACATCAATGGGCTTCGCAGGTGAGAACATCAGGGTAGTATCACACAGTTGATCGCACCCTTGATGCACAGGATTGAGGTTGTCTATCTTGACCAACTCCTGACGGCTTTCGAGCCAAGCCCAAAGCGAATCATCAGTGGGACGAAAAGCAATAGCCGATGCCTCATCGTTGGCGATTTGGCACACTTCAACCGCTTGCCCATTATTGATTTTGTAGAGGCACCCCGGGAAATGGCCGCCTCGAGGATCATCACCCGACGAGCCGTAAAGGTCGCCATTCTGATTGGTGTCTAACCCTTCAATATCGCAATTGTCACACACTTCCCCAAATGCAGCAACTTGAAAGTTGTTTTCTGGATCAATGGTGAAGAAGTGCGAGTCGTTTAAACCTTCGTCATGCACCCCATAAACCTGACAAGATGGTGGAACGGAGAGAAGGGCACAAAACTGGATATTGGAAATATCTGGGGATGAACCACTAGAATTGGGAGGCAATTGATTCTTGTCGAAATTTTTTTGTCCCTGGTTCCCAACCCCAAAATCGTACGTAAATGTCCCCGTGCCGCCCTTGAGTATCAGATGCGATATGGGGGTAGTTGCTGTCCATGTACCACCGCTGGCCGTGGCACCGTCGGCAATCGCCACGACTTTTTCACTGCCGGCAGGTTTTTCAAAAACATAGCGGCTCCCCCACTCAAATTTGGCAACTAATGACGTACCTGCTGGGCAGTCAATATTAGGCCCACCCTTGTCCTTATCGGGCTTTGCCCACACCTGTGTACTGAGTACACACGCCGCTATCCCAACGACAGCGGTTGATTTTATGAGTGTTTTTGCCATTTTCAGTTCCTCACAGTTACAAAAAAATTATCATATCACCTTTTGTGGTTGGTTGGTCAACAAGATATTGAACACTCGTAATGAATACTTACCCCGCATAATGTTCAAGAACAATTTGACCATTGCAAACTTACAAAAAAAGTTACCAAAAAACAATTAAAGTTAACGGATAAAATTCAAAGTCAACGGATACTATCCCTAAGAAGGGATAGCATCCGTCATTATTTTTCTGAAAATCTATAGTATCCATCCAAAAACTCGATCTTGGTGTTATTTAGATTTCCGGCCGAAATTATTAAAACGTTGATAACCAAAAGTTTTTGTAGCGAAAGCCTGAAATGACACCGCGTTAGGAATTAGCGTTTGTGGATGGACACATTACAGTGTACGTATTCCAATCGAAGTTAACGGATACTATCCCATCGAGGTATAGCATCCGTTACGTTATTTTATTTTTCTGAAAATATATAGGTTAAAGTATTTTTGTGTACAAAAAAACTTTAGC
>QNER01000291.1 GCA_003646175.1 Candidatus Parabeggiatoa sp. nov. 1 | reverse complement strand
GTTAGCAAATAGACTATACGAAGTCCCTTTGGTAGTGCCTGACACTCCCCCAGTCAATTGATAAGTATTGTCTTCGCCGGCACCGCCGCTGAACGTAATACTTGGTTTTTTACCCTTACCTTGACGGGTAAAAATCTGTATAACGCCACCGATGGCTTCAGAGCCGTACAAACTTGAACGGGGGCCACGCACAATTTCAATGCGTTCAATTTGCGACAATGGCAAATGCTCAAACGCCACGCTGCCGGTGGTAGCCGAGCCGATTTTAACCCCATCCACTAGCACCAAGACATGATCAGATTCGGTACCACGCATAAACACTGAGGCGGTTTTACCCAAGCCACCCATGGTAATGTCCAAACCGGGCACACCGCGTAAAATATCGGGAATGGTTAAGGCTTGACTATTGTCAATATCCTCGCGAGTAATCACGGTGACTGACGCGAGCGACTCATCCACTGTTTGGGCGGTGCGAGTTGCTGTGACAACAACGGGCGAGAGCGCATTTTCAGCGGCACTTAAAAATAAGCTGCAAAAGAAAGCGAACAATAGGGTAATGAATTGGAGATAATTTTTCAAAGTGGTTTTCCTCTATTAATACTCAACATGGCAATAAATGAGACTTAATACCTTCGCGAATAGAGAATAGTGAGGATTACTTATTAGCAGTGAGTGATATCATCAATGCTCAATCTATAGATTTTCAGGTGAAAGCAGTTGTCTAAAAGCTCAAGTCCCCTAAAGGGGACTAAATAATTATCTGAATATCTATATTATGGTTTAATGTCAAAAACAGTTTTATCAAAGTATAAAACATAACTGATTGTTTTTACGCTACATTTATTCGATATTCGCCTTATGCAAACGAAGGTATTGTTGGGTACAGATACTTTCAGACAATCCATTGTATTTTAACTCAGATAGTTATCTTGAATTTTGGTAATAAGTACCTTCGCTAAGAATTTTAAGGTATTTTGCTATGTACAGGACAAAAATGATAAAATATTGATTTTAACTTGATTTCGTGATGCTATCGCTTTTTTGGCGATAGTATCACTTTGGCGAAATATTTGACTAAGTTATTTTATGCACATTCCTTAGTGAGACTCAAAACCAAAAGCGATAGCATCACGACTTTTTCGTGAAGGTTTTAGTGAGACTCAAAACCAAAAGCGTGAGCTAAACGGCTTCAACACTTTTTTGTCCTGTACATAGGGTATTTTGAGAGAATCTAAAACGTTTGTCAAAATACTTGATAATACCTGATTCGGTTTCTTAAGAAGGATATCCATAACTCATTAATTTTATTAAACAATAGTCCTAAAATATCTGCACCCGGTATTGCTTTGAGAAACCAAGTTTTTTGAAAAAGCTGAGTTTCTTGCAACCCTATTCAGTATCATTTCACATAAAATGTGCGGAGGA
The DNA here is from genome assembly GCA_003646175.1 of Candidatus Parabeggiatoa sp. nov. 1. Lineage (GTDB taxonomy): Bacteria > Pseudomonadota > Gammaproteobacteria > Beggiatoales > Beggiatoaceae > Parabeggiatoa. Next base: position 7,015 of record QNER01000291.1, on the reverse strand, counting down.
AAGAATGACAAACCGGCACAGTCGGCCGTATGTTCGTCGCCCTCCGCGACAACACATAAAAACATGTTTAGGTCGGTCTCCGGACTTATAAGTAGGCGTGTGCCTCAGCCAATCGCCTTCCCACATTAATTATAGTTAGTCACCCAAAAAAATTAGGCTCTGAAACCGCAGAGCGTTGTCAAACCTTGAAGGTTTTTTCAAACTTTTCTGGGCAAGTATAATACGCAGTGGCTTATGATTAACCTTAACTTAATTACCGTTGCGGGGGCAGTATCGGGTTTGCACCGATTTCCCGTTTATCTCGCGGGCAATGCCCACAAGCACCTAAACAATTGGCGATGTATACTAACTGGATTCGTTACAAAATGTCAAGTGTGTTTTGGACACAACAATAGCGGGTATAATTTAACTAACTTTGGCAATTGATGGCTGCGCAAGTAAAAACAGTACCTAAGCGAACTTTCTTTTATGGCCAGTATGATCCTTCGTCTCAGGCGAACCTTGTACAAAATGGCCGCGTGGTGCATCAAAGCAGACATTCCTTCACTTCGTTTGGGTCGTACAAGGTTCGCCTGAGACGAAGGATGACAGACGCGGCCTTCTCGTACAAGGTTCTGAGACGAAGGATCATATAATATTGTCAAGTTAATAATGATAAATTAAAATACCGGTTTGTTTGGTTTATTGGAAAAGTAGCTGTACTACTCTTTCAATTTGGTGATTTCTATCTTCTTTAAACCGGTTACTTGTTTAATAAAGGCAATATCCGCATTGGCTTGCAACATTTGTTTGGCAATCTGTAATTTGGCGGCTTTTTCGGCATTTTTGGCCTGTTCTAAAGCCGCTTGTTTTTCAACTTCCGCTGCTTGTTTTTCAGCTTCCGCTTTGATAGCTTTGTCTAAAGCTTCTTGTGCCGCTTTTTGGGCTTTGGCGTTTTCTCTTTCCGCCCGTTCAGCACGCGCTAAATTTGTTTTCTGATCCGATAACCACATTAACTTTTTCTGTTGTACATCTAATTCTTCGGGCGTTAAGCTCGCGGTATTGGCAATGGTTAGGGCTTGGTTGATGGCTTTGTCATTAGCTAACGTTTTAGGGATAGATTTCAAATGCCCGACATTTTTCACAAAATAAATCCATTTGTCCGTCATCCCCTTCAGTTCGCGTATCTTTTTGTCAAACTTCGGCAATTCCACAAACACCAATCTCATATCCTCTGAATAGGGAATCAATTGATGCCTTTCTAACAAAATAAAATCGGTGCTCACCTGTGATGCCAACTGTGGCTGTGGAAACATCACAAAGTCAGTGAAGGTTAAACCAATCACCGGATTGAGTTCTATGTACTTGTCGCCTTTTTCCAATTGCGTGGAATAGGATTTTGCCACGTTAGACAACACCCGCTTGTCAAAACCGGACTGATTGAGAACTTGCATTTCAATAATCACCTGAGTGCCATTGTCTAAATAGGCTTTGATATCGACATAGGTGTTTTTCAACGTCATAACCAGCGGTGCTTGATAAGGATCAACAATCGTTAAGTTAACAATGGGATTATCTCCAAAATCTAGCAGCGCATTCAAAAAACTGATCAGAATGTCTTTGGACTGTAGGCTCCCAAAAACCTTTTTAAACGCAAAATCGGTTCTGACATCAATAAATTGCATTTTAGGGTACCTCTCAGATGGATAAATTAATAGACGTGGATAAACGATTTGATTTTGGTAAGAGTGTGAGCTTCATTTGATGTAAAAGTGTAGGGGGCCGGCAATATGTTTTTATTGCCCCCCCCTTTGGGGAAGTTTTGGTGGTGCCGGCCCTACATAAATCATATCTACATCAAATTGAGGTACAGCCTTTTAGTCAATTAATATACCTCAAACCCAGCGCAATGAATATGAACCCAATTAGCTTGATTATTAGGATCATTGCCGGCCGCTACAAGAATGCCGCAAGCCTGATAATTGCCTGATGCAACTGGAGGTAAAGGAAAGTTCATAATAGGATAAGCCCTTTGCCCTGCTATCTCAACATTCTTCTGATAAGCTTGAATCACATTAGGCCAGCTAAAGTTTAACGGATGCTCAATGGTTAAGTGGAACACACTCATTGTTTTTCTAAAGACTGTTCCCCTTCCAAAATATCGAAGGGTAGGCCGACAAACCTCCACGCACCGCTTTGGCCCATTTATTCAAAAAACACCCGCCCTTGTTTGCGTTCAAAGATTTCAATAGCGCTGCGATCATAGCCTTTTTCCGGTTGCTTTTGGTGTAGGGATTGCAATAGGGCAATCAGTTTATCATAGATAATCAGTTTATCTTGCATGAAAGAGGTTTTGTGTTCTTTGGTGATCTGTCCGCATATTTTTTCAATATTATCAATGGTTTGTTCATAGTGTTTGATGGCAGCATCGAATTGATTGAGTTTGGCTTCGGCAGAGGCTAAGCCGCGTTGTGTTTTCCACAATTCGCCTGAGCCTATGGCTATATGAATCGCCATACTCTCTTGAAAAGCCTCTTTGGCTTTTTGATATTCGCCAAAGTTTTCGTACACCACGCCGATGTTAGTCAAATTGTTCCCAATACCGCGTTTGTCACCGATTTCTTTAGCTATTGCTAAAGCCTGCTTGAAATAGTCCAAAGCTTTTGGGTATTGGCCCAAGTTAGAGTACACTGAGCCGATGTTAGTCAAATTCTCCCCAACACCGCGTTTGTCACCGATTTCTTTAGCTATTGCTAAAGCCTGCTTGAAATAGTCCAAAGCTTTTGGGTATTGGCCCAAGTTAGAGTACACCGAGCCGATGTTAGTCAAATTGTTCCTAATACCGCGTTTGTCACTGATTTCTTTAGCTATTGCCAAAGCCTGCTGAGAGGACTCCAAGCCTGGATTGTATTGGCCCAACTTAGAGTACACCAGGCCGATGTTAGTCAAATTGTACTCAATACCGCGTTTGTCACCGATTTTTTTAGCTATTGCCAAAGCCTGCTGAGAAGACTCCAAGCCTTGATTGTATTGGCCCAAGTTATAAGACACCACGCCGATGTTAGTCAAATCAGCACATACCCCGCGTTTGTCACCGAGTTCTTGATGTATTGCCAAAGCCTGCTGATAGGAGTCTAAGGCTTGATTGTATTGACCCAACTTAGAGTACACCGTGCCGATGTTAGTCAAATTTGCAGCTTTCGCGCGTTTGTCACCGATTTCTTGATGTATTACCAAAGCCTGCTTTAAATAGTCCAAGGCTTTTGAGTCTTGGCTTAGGTTGGTGTACACTACGCCAAGGTTGCTAATAAACATACTTATAGCCCCTTGATGTTTTCCCTGACGAGCCAGCTTTAAACCTTGCTCCCATTTTTCCAGAACAGTGGGATAGTCGGATTTGTAATAAGCTTGTTGGCCGGCTTTGTGTAACTGTGTTAGTTGCCAAAGCGAGACTTCCTCCGCCCGTAGCCCCGCTACCGAAAAGATAATCGGCATTAACGCTAATGTGAGGATTTTTACTGTGTTCATGTTGTTCTCCGGTTAAACTGAGTATAATAGATTAGCGTATAAACGCATTGATATGTTGTCACTTGTGAGCCGTTTTTTCCGAGTAATCCTTGGTAATCAGTGAGTTGATTATTGTCTCTGTTAAAAATAGATTTGCCAGAAACCGTAAAGCGTTTTGGAAACGCTTTACGGTTTTGCTGCCAAACTAAAGTTTGGACTCCTTACCACCTAAATATAAGTACAACGAATTTACGAAAAAAACGAATGGAAAATGCTGAAACAAAATCAAATCTTTGAATTTATTGAAATTGATTGAATTTTAATTAAAAAAATGGAAAATGCTGAAACAAAATCAATTGTTTGAATTTATTGAATTTTAATTCGTTTATTAATTTTAATTCGTTTATTTCGTTAATTCGTTGTACTTGGCTGAGCTGATAGGTGGTAAGGTTTGGGCTCCTTGCCAAACTCAAACTGAGTCCGATAGATTAGCATATAAACGCATTGATATGCTGTCACTTGTTAGTGCCACTTTTGTTCACTTATCGGATAACCTTTTTAAATTCCATCACCGCATCATATTGATCAGGATACTCAATATAGCGTTGTAACATTTCTAAATCTAAATCGGGCAAAAATTGGCTACGAGTCACTTGTTGATATTCTCCATTTGTTAAATGGAAAACTTGCAATTGTTGGTTTTTCCAAAACCAAACTTCTGGAATGTTTAAGGGTTTGTACACCTCCAGTTTATTGAGCGTACCGCTGGTGATAACAACTTCGATGACGATATCCGGCACTTCTTTGTTACTGCCAATACAGTAAGACTCATCGGGTTCACCAGAAGAATAGCCCTCTTTTGTGAGGGTAAAGCCGCCCCGTTTGTAAAACCGAATGCGTTTTTCCCGCAGATAAGTTCCCAATAACTCACCAACATTACTTTTAATATATTCATGCTCATTACTAATAGGGGCCATAATTTCTAGCAATCCTCCGGTATAAGTCAGCTTAATTGATGGAATGTCATCAAAATCGGATTGGATTTTGTTAAAACGTTCCCAAGAGATTCCTGATAATCCGACAACACTTTCAACTGGCTGGGGATTTTGCTCTAACGTTTGTAAACTCATACGACACCTTTTTTTGAACCGGATTTAACTGACTGAAGGATAGACAGGATTGATACGCTGTCAGAATTTAATGTTTGCTAGATGCTTTGCCAAACTAAAGTTTGGACTCCTTGCTAAACTTTCTGAGTAATCCTTGGTATTCAGTGAGTTGCTGATTATTGTCTCTGTTAAAAATGGATTGGCTATGCGTAAGTCTTCAATCAGTTGCTTTCACTCGATGATCGCGTTTTTTATAAAGCCAAACCATAACGACAGGGATTGTATATAAAAAAGGATTTAAACCATAACTACAAGGATTGTATATAAAAAAGGATTTAAACCACAGGGCCCCGCCAAAGTTGAGACTAGCAGCTTTATTTTTAAGGTTTTTATGTAAACTTTTTGGTGGCACAACCACTCCATTTTATAACTGACGGTTTTTTCATATAATTAATTGTTAAAAAAGGCCGTCTATCTTGGTTAAATCAATAAGTTATATCGCCTGATTTAAACCATAACTACAAGGATTGTATATCGATGCGGATTTAAACCGGGTACCACGACTCGAAAATATCTTATTATATACAATCCCTGTCGTTAACGGTTTGAATCCCTTATTATATACAATCCTTGTAGTTATTCTTGTCAGACTAAAAACTTGATCATCAAGTATCATTCTAAGCAATTTTGGACTGATTGCCAAACGAAAACTGGGTACAACAGATTAGCATAGAAACGCATTGATATGCTGTCACTTTTTCGCAGTTTTTCCGAATAATCCTTGGTATTCAGTGAGTTGCTGGTTATTGTCTCTGTTAAAAATGGATTTGCCAGAAACCGTAAAGCGTTTTGGAAACGCTTTACGGTTTTGCTGCCAAACTAAAGTTTGGACTCCTTGCCAAACGAAAACTGAGTATAGATGTGAAGAATAATAATTTCACAAGTCGTTGACGGATACTATCCCGGCAAGGGATAGCATCCGTAAAATCCGTAAAGAAGCTGTACTTCCGCTATAACATCAGATATCACTTTTCCAAACTTCTTCAAGATCACCATCCACAAACGCATCCGGCGTAATGATCTGTCGCTTTTTAAAAAATACACGGGTGGATGCCGGTTCAATCCCATAATTCCAGCAAATACTTTTAGTAATAAAATACACTAACTCAGTGCAGGTGGTAGCCTGAAAACGTTCCATTCCAAAATCATAATCAGAACGCGTGCTGAGCTGCATTAAAGCAATTCTATAGAGGATTTTTAAAATTTTATCAAATTCAACCGCTTTGCCTTGGGCAATATGTCCAGCGATGTCTTTTTCGGCTTTAACGATAGCTGCCATTGTGGCATCAAGTTTAACCGGTTCTTTTGCCGGTTCATTGGTTTGGTTTTCGGCTTTATCAGAAGTTTCTTCTTGTGAAGAGGTAGCCCCTTTACGCGATTTTTTTAAGAAACCCAATTTCTTGAAAAAACTAGGTTTTTTTGAAGCTTCATCCCCTTCCTCGGTTTCTTCTTCTTTTTCTACCACCTTGGCAGGCTGAGTGGGATCGTCAAAATACGCTTGTAAAATATCTGGAATTTCGCAACGTTTGAGGGATTTCATTTTGCGAGGAAAACGCATCACCGCTAAACCATCACAGCGGCAAAAATCAATCAAGTCCTCAAGAAATATTTTGTCCCCTATCGCGTAAATGACCATTTGCTTGCCCGTTTTGAAGTCGGTAGGGGGGGTGATGTGAGCGAATTGCTTAAGATGTTGCTCAGTCACTTCACTCAGATAAAAACCCAGATGCTTGAAAGTGCCCGGCATAAAGTAATTATTAAGGTAGTTATTAAAAGAACGCACCAAAATATCACCGGGCTTAACCAGTTTCAAAATTTCCCGCGTGTCGCAGCCTTTAATCGCAAAACTACGCGGCCGATAAACTATAAATAGGGGCCATTTAAAAACTTTGATGTCGCTCAACACGCCCAACCATTTTCCAGGAACGCTGTGTGCTTGCATGTTAGATAACTCCTTTTTTGCAATCGAGAATCAAGAATTGAGAATAAACACTTTCTGTTGTTTCGGGAGTTTGTTTAATATTTAGTTATTTAGAAAATGTCTTAAAATCTTCGATGTTTGCCAAACCTTGAAGGCTTATTGGGGACAAAACTTTTTTGAACAAGTGAGGGACTTGCAAAATTCATAAGTTAAAATATCAATCAATAATTGACAGACAATTACTCGTAAGTGATTGATTTATCGTTTATGTCCAATAATTTTGCTAAGGTTTAAGGTTAAAGTATAATAAAAAAAATGTAACTACTCAGCCCCAACGGGGCGTATTATTATAGCCTGGGGCAACGCCCCAGGTACCGTTATTCAGGTTCCCAGGGCGTTGCCCTGGGCTTTAATAAAGCGCCCTTTCAGGGCTGAGTAG
>QNER01000290.1 GCA_003646175.1 Candidatus Parabeggiatoa sp. nov. 1 | reverse complement strand
TTGCATTAGTTGTGGCATTTTTTTAAACCTCGTTAATTGATTTCAAACTTTTACCAATCCTAAACCCTGAACGCACGTCAGTATCGCACGACGATTAACCCGCGCCCAAAAAAAAGCAGTTATAGTTATTTTAAATCACAATACCAAATGAGTCAATAACTCGCGTCTTTGACTCCCTTTTGACTTTGGCTTCTTTCAATAATCGTCTCAAACCCGCCCGCCCCATTTTTTCGTACCAGGTTCGCCTTGTACTCCTGCTAATATGACCCCTTCATCTTTGATATTTTTCGTACCAGGTTCGCCTGAGACGAATGAATAATAACTCGCGTCTTTGACTCCCTTTCGACTTTGGCTTATTTCAATAATCGTCTAAAATCCGCCCGCCCAAAATGATGCTTGGTTGTCAGGGCCTCCAAAAGGTTGCGTTTTGATAATAACAAAACGGGTGGAATCCGCCAAACATTAGGTTTTGTCTTGTCGTTCTGTCAATCATTTTCAAGTTGTTTCGTGCATTGTCAAATCAATGTGGATAATGGTAACCTTTGATGCCACTTTAACTGTTTCATTGTTTCGATTTATCTTTATCAGTATCATAAATATTATTGTCTTCTAAATCTATTTCTACCGCTTCATCTATTGATGACTGTTCAGATCTCTCGGAATAGTGATAACGTGCTTGCCATAAATAGACGTATTCATCGTCAAAGCCATAAACCAGCCTATTTTCTCGGTCAATTCGCCGGGACCAAAGTCCCGTTAGTTTGTGTTTTAATGGTTCAGGTTTACCAATGCCGGTTTTAGGCATCGCACAAACCTGTTCCAATATCTGTTTAATTTTCTGGTATTTTTTGTTGTCCGTCTGCTTCCAATGTTTTAAGGCTTCAATGGCAGATGGCATCACTTGTAGTTTTCTCATTCAAGTAACTTGTCCAAGTCATCTAAATTATCAACAATAATCCCCTGCCCTGCTTCAAATTCTTGTCTGGCACGTTCTAATTGTAGAGCATTCGCCGGCGATTTTAATAGATAGTCGGTTTCGTCTTCCACCGTTTTTTGAGGGACACGAGCGAATTGGTTAATTTTACTACCAATTTTTTTCAATAGCTCAATGACATTTTCACGCTTGGTGCCTATTCTTCTCTCAAATTCTTTAGAGCCTAATCCGAACCCGTAACAGACTTCATTTAGCGATTTATTTAACAAAAGAACTTCATCACGAGACAAGCGAATTTCTATCATACTTGCCCTTAAACTATCATCATCATTTTTAGTTAAAAGTGCTGCACTTTCCATAACAGTTGTCAGTTATCAGTAATTGGCTTTTTACAGAAAAACCATGAAGGGGTGACAGACAATTAACCCCGCTCCCCAAAAGAAGCGGTGATTTTAAATCACAATACCAAATGAGTCAATAACTCGCGTCTTTGACTCCCTTTTGACTTTGGCTTATTTCAATAATCGTATAAAACCCGCCCGCCCCATTTTTTCGTACAAGGTTCGCCTTGTACTCCTGCTAATATGACCCCTTCATCTTTGATATTTTTCGTACCAGGTTCGCCTGAGACGAATGAATAATAAATCGCGTCTTTGACTCCCTTTTGACTTTGGCTTATTTCAATAATAGTATAAAACCCGCCCGCCCAAAATATCAGGAATACTTCGCTCCCTTGTACGAAACCGGGCCTTATTTATCAGGAGTACAAGGCGAACCTTGTACAAAATATGGCGTTATTTATCAATCTGGAGTACAAGGCGAACCTTGTACGAAAAAAACTTTGTTATGATTGAAGTTAAATCACAATACCAAATGAATAAGTCAATAACTCGCGTCTTTGACTCCCTTTTGACTTTGGCTTATTTCAATAATCGTCTAAAATCCGCCCGCCCCATTTTTTCGTACAAGGTTCGCCTTGTACTCCTGAATCAGAACCAAGTTTTTTTGTACAAGGTTCGCCTTGTACTCCTGCTAATACGGCTCCTTCATCTTTGATATTTTTCGTACAAGGTTCGCCTTGTACTCCTGCTCGCTTTGACCTCATTTTTGAGTGGTTTCGAGCGTTAGCAAGTGGAGTGGAAAAGTGCGCCAACTTGTTCGGTTTCTGTTAACTTATTATAAAGTGCCACGGCTTCTTGAGTCTGTCGAACATGTACCGGGATTAATTGTTGAAAGGTGTCTGTGCTAATTTTTAATTTGCCAAGGAAACCGGTTGAAAGTACCAGACAAGTGGCACCGTGTTCTAGTAATTCTTTAACATCTGACGGTTGAATACCCGGGACATGGTGGGTACCGGTTTCACCCCAATCCCATGCTGTTGAACCGCCAGGAAAACATTTGGCATCTTTTAAATGCTGTTGCCCCTCAATTTCTATTTTTCCCCAACAGAGATGGGTAATGCGCGGGGAATGAATGTGTGGTTTCATAAGGATTGACCTTTTTTCAGTTATTTTTGTGCACAAAAAATTTTCGCCTATAAATCAGTTCTTTGCTCTAACTTTTGCGTCGAACTCAATTATACTCGGCACGGGAACAAACTGAACTTTTTTAAATGAAGCTGGTGGGCAAGAAAAAGACTTTGCCCACCCTACATAAAAGAGAACGAATTGACAATCTGATAGGTGGAAAGTGAAGGTTGGATTATCAGTACACGATGATGACTGATGACTGATGATTGATTTCGCCGCGAACGTTTTTGCGCGCAAAAACGTTCGCGGCGAACGGATTACTGATTTAATGTGCGTCCACCATCGACAGTAATCACTTGCCCGGTGATATAATCAGCATCACGCGCTAAAAACAAAACCGTTTTGGCAATATCGCTCTGATCTCCATGACGCTTAAGGGTAATATTGGAGATGATTCGCTGTTTACTGACATCGTCCCAGTCGTTTTCAGGCCATAAAATGGCCCCGGGTGCAATGGCATTGACACGCACTTTGGGCCCTAACTCGCGGGCGAGTGCTTTGGTTAGCATAACGAGGCCCGCTTTCGCCACGCTATAAACGGGGTGCAATTTCATCGGACGCTCTGCGTAGATATCCACCAAATTGATAATGCAGCCTTGGGTTGTCTTTAAATGGGGGGCGGCGGCCTGTGACAGAAAAAATGGCGCTTTGAGATTGGTGCCTAATAAGTCGTCCCATTCTGTTTCCTCTACCTTGCCTATAGGTGTCGGGTAAAAGGTAGAAGCATTATTGACCAAAACGTCTAAACGACTGTAATGTTCTATCATTTGCCGTACCATACTGGTCAATTTGGGCGGTTCACGTAAATCGGCTTGTAACAATAGCACCGATTCTGAGCGTTGGTTATTTAATTCGGCTTGTAAAGCATGTGCAGCGGTTTCGGAGTGTTGATAATGCAGCGCCAATTTCATGCCGGCTGCATGTAACTGACGTGCAATCGCTGCGCCGATACGGCGACTTCCGCCGGTAATCAAAGCCACTTTATTGGTTAAGTCGTTATTTTGCATATTGATTCCTCATACCTTTTTATTCATACTGACAATTGCATGCATAATTCATCGTTACCACAACCCCACCCCGATGCTGTTGCCCATAGTCAACATTTAATAAACACGATTACACAGGCTATCTTTGATGCGGGGGGGGCTATTTCTTTTGCGGAATTTATGGCGCAAGCACTGTATGCCCCCGGTTTAGGATATTATAGTGCCGGTGTTCGCAAATTGGGTGCTAAGGGTGATTTTATCACGGCCCCAGAAATTTCGCCGTTATTTTCGCATTGTGTGGCGAGGCAATGCCAACAAGTATTAGCTGCTTTGAATGATGGTGTCATTTTAGAATTTGGTGCTGGTTCGGGGATAATGGCGGCCGAAATATTGATGGAATTGGAACGCTTAGATAGTTTACCTCTACAATACTTGATTTTGGAAGTCAGTGCTGATTTGCAACAGCGGCAACGGGAAACTTTGCAAGCGCAAGTCCCGCAGCTATTGAATCGGGTGCAGTGGCTAAAAAGCTTGCCCAGTCATAAACTGAGCGGTGTCATCTTGGCTAATGAAGTGTTGGATGCGATGCCGGTGCAGCGTTTTTGTTTAGATGAGCAACAAATATCGGAATTTTATGTGGGTTTAGCCAATCCAGATAATAACCATACTGAAACACCGTTTGTATGGCAAGCGTTGCCGACTCGTGATAAGTCATTACAGGCAGCGGTAGAAGCGTTGCGCCCTGCATTGCCAATTGGCTATGTGTCAGAAATAAATTTAGCCTTGCCGGCTTGGATACAATCCGTAGCGGATATACTCGCAACCGGCTTAGTTTTGTTAATAGATTATGGTTTTCCGAGTGGCGAGTATTATCATCCCCAACGTGATCAAGGCACTTTAATGTGCCATTATCAGCATTATGCTCACGATAATCCATTGATTTTAATCGGATTACAAGATATTACCGCCCATGTTAATTTTACTGCGGTGGCAGAGGCGGCACTTGTAGCGGGATTACATGTTTCAGGTTATACTACTCAAGCCAATTTTTTGCTCAATAGTGGCTTGCCCGAATTATTGTCAGCCTTTGATCCCGATGATACTAAAAATTATTTGCAACAAACACAACAGGCTAAGACATTGATTTTACCGAGTGAAATGGGCGAATTATTTAAAGTTATGGCACTCACTCGTCATTTGGATATACCATTGCTTGGATTTGCTCGGGATGAGAGGGCGAGATTGTAGTTATTGTTCTTGGTTTATCTTTGCTTACAACAAATCCTTGTCGTTATTATTTAAAGTTTATCCTAATGGCACGCACGATAGTCAATTTTTGGTAGTCCTAAACATGTAGTGATGTTACAGATGCTATCCCTTCCCCGGGATAGTATCTGTTTGGACATCATCACGACTGGAACAGGGCTACCCAATTTGTTTGATTGTCTTGTCGAGGTTCAAGTTTTTCTCCGAAAAACTTGAACCTCGACATCAGAATTTTCAAAATTTAAGAATTAACAGAATAATTAATTCGACTGGTTCTAACGTTTTCTGTTGATAACAAATCAAATGTAGGGTGCGCAAAGTCTTTTTTTTGCCCACCATTAATTACTCATTGGTTTCTAAGAATCAAAAATCCATAAATATAATAAAAATCAATTGTTTAGTGTAATATGAAAAACTATTCATTCTGAAAATTCTAAAATTCGGTAAATTCTGATTCAGACAAAAGAAATATTTACCTATTAAATACTGAAGCATAAATTTTCGTATATTCGTATATTATGATTGTAGGGTGGGCAAGGTTCTTTTCTTGCCCACCATCTTGCTACCATCTCGGCTACTATGCACACAAGTTTTTCGTAGGGCGGGATCGCGGGCTGTTAAGTGCCGAGGCACAAATTTTCAGGTATTTTGTAGGGGGCCAGCAAGGTTTTTTCTTGCCCACCTTAAACCATAAAAATGGTGGGCAACCAAAAAAATGTTGGGCAAAAATTCATAATACCTGAAAATTTATGGTTCAGACCATATCGGTGGGCAACAAAAAGACGTTACCCACCCTACAAAATACCTGAAAATGAGTCCGCAACGTATCGTGCGTGCCATTAACTTATTACCTATTACCTACTACTTATTACCTATTACTCATTTTGGACATTTGGCATATTATCATTCTCGCAGTCATACAAGGACTGACTGAGTTTTTACCTATTTCTAGTTCGGCTCACCTGATTTTATTGCCCCAATTGACGGGATGGGAAGATCAGGGTGTGGCTTTTGATGTCGCCGCGCATGTTGGCTCACTCATCGCGGTGTTAATGTATTTTCGTGCTGACTTGATGCCGTTGTTGGCAAGCTGGTTTAAGTCTATGAAAACACGGCAATTAACCCCAGAAAGTCGATTAGTTTGGGGGATTGGTGTGGGGACGATACCAGCGGGATTGGCTGGCATGGCAATTGTGGGTTGGGGCTGGGAAAGCCATCTGAGATTACCCGTCATCATTGCCGCTAGCACTATTCTGTTTGGTTTATTCTTGTGGTGGGCTGATGTGAGTGGAAAACGGGAACGCGATGAGTACAGCTTGAGTTGGCAAGATATCTGGTTGATTGGCTTGGCTCAAGCATTGGCACTTATTCCGGGTACCTCACGCTCAGGCATTACCATGACTGCGGCGCTGTTTTTGGGACTTAACCGCAAAGCGGCCGCGCGATTTTCGTTTTTGCTGGCGATTCCGTTGATTGTCCTTGCCGGTTTGATTGAAAGCTTGTCGTTGATAAACCAAGATACGCCGGTTGATTGGTATGCTTTAGGACTTGCGGTGGCATTTTCTGGGCTTAGTGCTTATTTATGTATCCATGCTTTTATTAGTCTATTGGATCGCATCGGCATGTTGCCATTTGTGGTGTATCGAGTCGCACTGGGGATAGTTTTGTTGATATTGATTGGCTATGGTATTTAAACGGATACTATCCCGAAAAGGGATAGCATTCGTCAGCAGGTGCATTCCCTCGCCACGGACAAGTACAACGGATACACGAAAAAAACGGATAGTGCTCAATTAATTATCCTAAAATTAACTTGACAATGTCACATTCCAATCAGAACCAAGTTTTTTCGTACAAGGTTCGCCTTGTACTCCTGGTAATATGACATTGTCGAATTAATAATTATCCTAAAATTAATTATCCTAATCTCAGAAGATGCACCTTAAGCTCAACTGCTGTGACTTTGGTAAGTTCAAAATGACCTAAACGATGAATTTTAAGAAACTCGTTCAAGTGAATTTTCTTTTTATCCGTTTTTTTCGCGTATCCGTTGTACTCAAGAGTGCTACCCAATATTGATAATGACCCTTTTTTTGGGAATGCACCCTTCGTCAACTCACTTCCATATAAATCGTGATGATGTTTCAACGGATACTATCCCTCAAAGGGATAGCATCCGTCAAATAATGGTTTAAGAAATGAAAGAAAATTTGCAGCCCCTGTTACGCTTTAGAAAATTGTGGTTGGGTATCGGTTGGAGTCTTGTCATAGCAGTGATTGTACTGTCTCTGATGTCGTCGCCACCCATGATTCCGTCCATAGATTACGGCGACAAAATCTCGCATGTTGTGGCTTATTTAGTATTGATGGGATGGTTTGCCCAGATTTATCATGCGCCCCGGCTACGTCTTTACTATATGATAGGTTTTATCTTGTTGGGCATATTGCTGGAAATCCTGCAAGGCTTGGGTGGAATAAGACAGATGGATTGGGTTGATATGCTTGCCAATAGTATTGGGGTATTGGTGGCTTGGCAATTGACAAAAACCCGCCTTGCTTATGTTTTAGCCTATTTTGAGCAAAAGTGTTGTGGATAAACAAAAGGGGAAATATTTCGCCAATTTCGCTTTGGTGAAATTTTTGATGGTTAAAAATATCTGGGGATAAATTCCTAGTACCCTATCAATTTTGTTTTGACGGATAAAATACTTGGCTCAGGAGTCCAAACTTTAGTTTGGACATCGAGTGAAACGTTTTGGGCGAGGTGGCCAACCCCGCCCGGCGTGTATCATTTCCAGCAAAGCTCACGAAATCTTTTGCAAAAACCCGCCCTTGTTAAAACCTGAGGAACCACTTATGTCAGCTAACGCGTTGATTGATTTACACAATTATTCAGACAATCATCTGTATGTCAATGAAGATGGTGTACATATTCCAGCCACTTATCAAAAAACTTGGGATGATGGTTTTGGTGCAAGGGGGTGGAAACTTGATGTTTCAATTGGCGATCCCGTTATTATTGCCAGTACCCGAGAAACAGGGGCCAAAATTCCGACCTCTGTCCTGATTCACGACATGCTTGACCATTTATTGTCAGGATTTGGGATTAGTGGTCATCGTAGTGAAGCGATGGCCTTAACCCAATTGCATCTTAGAACGGGTTCCGATATCCGCCCTGACTATGAACAAATGGTTGATGAGGATATTATCCGCGGGCAAGTCAATGGGGAGACATTAAGAGCGTTTTTACCAGAAACCTTGCTTAATCTGCTCCCGACTAATCAACTGACTGACCAAGAAATCATCATCGGTTTGAAGGACAAATTGGGCAGTCCCACGCTCCGAGAAAACTTGGTCCAACATTTTTATGACTTAGGTCAGCAAGGCAAAGCACACGCGGTGCAAAGTTGGAAAAAAATCGGGCTACCAGAAAAACGTACTGACATTGGTTTAGCTTTACAAAAAGTATTGTGCTATGGTGAGAATGCCGTAGAGGAAAAAACGGATGGCAGCGCAAAAGGCGTATTTAGCATAAGCAAAACGGCCTGTCGTTTGGAGATTCTGGAAACGCAAACTCAAAAACAGATTGGACACTATATTGCTGAATTTGCTTAATTTTCATTTAGAAAGCCAAGCTGGGACATGACAATGAGAAAAAACGGCGTGTTATTTATTTGTTTTCACATCAGACATAGCCATTTAATCCGTTTAATCCGTCAATCCGTTGTACTCAATGTTTAATCC
>QNER01000289.1 GCA_003646175.1 Candidatus Parabeggiatoa sp. nov. 1 | reverse complement strand
CCTTCAAGGTTTGGCAAACCTTGAAGGTTTTTGTCAATTAGGGTTGCCCCTTTTTTGATGGAGTCCAAACTTTAGTTTGGATTTCTTCGCTACATTTTTAGATGGATTGACAACATTGGCATCATTCTTGCCTTCGCGCGCGCGCGTTATAATTATTTATACTTGATGATCACGTTTTTGGGAGAGAACCCAAAAGCCATAAGCTATCGTTTTTCAGAAAAATAATTTCACAAGCCGTGACGGATAGCATCCCAGAAAGGGATACTATCCGTGAAATGATTGTATGTAGGGGCAATCCTTTCGGGTTGCCCCTTTTTTTTTGAAAATGGGGTGACACAACAGATTGAATGCACTTTATGACACGGTGGTCATTAAATGAATAGCACTTGCCGCATTGTTGTACAAAGGCTTCAATCCAATTCATTCCACGTCACCCACCGCAAGCCTTCAACTTGTCTGAAATGATTCACATTGTGCGTCACGACAAGAAGATTCGCTGCCAAAACATGGGCTGCGATCATGGTGTCATGTTCCCCAATAGGCGTGCCGCGCGTACTTGACCATAAGTATCGGCGGCACCCGCATCCCAACGCAGTGTTATCACAGTCCCAAGAAAACGTTCTACCAAACCCGCTAAACGGATTGCATCCGGCCGCTTAGCCAAACCGAAACGTAATTCCGCCCGCGTAACAGCCTAAATCAATGTTTGTTCCGGCGATAATTCACGCAATCGGGCATCAACAAAGGGATGAGTTCCTTTGATGATATAGCAATGACTCATTAAGAATGGTAAATGATGAATGATTATTTAATATAATTATCAATAAATTAAATTATATAAGTGTACTTGATGCAATCGGGAAACGCTATAAAACTACAAATATCTGTATCTAACAGAAACCGTTCGCTCAAAGGGATCACAAAGATGTTGTTCTGTTAATCGAGTACGTTCTGACATAAATCCGTTAATTTCCTCCGGCCGTTTAGCAAGCAGATCGTCTCGCAGTGCCAAAAAATCCATCCATGTCTCACAGGCCTGAAGCGGGGCTGGATAATCAGCGACTACCAAAACTTCTACTGATTGTCCTGATACCAGAGGCAAAGGTTTACTGAGTATAAGCCTTTGCAGATTATCTAAAATAACCATTTCACGATAGGCATACATACTAATTTTGTGACTCCGCTCTGATTGAAAAATAAATTGGATATTGCTGATTGAAACACTGGGCTCATTAAATGGGAATAAATGAGTCCAGAGGGGCAACCATAAACCATAAAATATTTGGTAGTCCTGTACATGTAGTGATTTTACGGATACGGATGCTATCCCTTCTTAGGGATAGTATCCGTTTGAACACCAATAATTATCAAACAGACTTGTCCGTAAATAACTTTATTGATAAAAATAGCCCTAGCTGAAACCTAGGGAAAACTATAAAAACAATGAGTAAATATTTTGTTCAAACGGTTACTATCCCTAAGAAGGGATAGCATCCGTCAAATCACTACATGTACAAGACTACCAAATATTTTACCTACATTATTCACTCAATTAACTTATTTTTAAAAGTGTCAACCCCAAAGGGGTTTTCAGGCAAATGTTTCGCGGAGCGAAACATTTACCTGAAAATGTGAATAGCCCTAGTACATTGTCAACTGAATTTTGTCTGGTTATACTTTTATTTATTTAATAATATTTATATAGTTAGCGAACTATCAACCAGACACTTGATAGTTGACAGTGTACTAGGTGTCAACCTAGGGTTTTGCAAGAAGCTCAATTATCTCTTCGTTTTGAGGTAATAGGCAATAGGTAATAGGAATGGTTGTTTTAAAGAGTCTTTCCGTTTTAAACCCAAGTATTTACCCAAAAAGCCCATTACCCATTACCCATTACCCATTTTTTGAACTGTCAGCTATTTTTGAAGGGTGCCTTTTATTTCAAGATTTTTTTCCTTTCCCCTTTCCCCATAGGTGTTCGGGATTATTGTAAATGACTGATTTTTATTTTTAATTAAAATAAAAGGTAATGGATGAATTTCTTTGACAACATTAATGTCAACGGCAATAATCATTTTTGAAATCTAATTATCCGTTCACCATTAATCATTCTTAATGAGTCATTCACCATTAATCATTAATCATTCACCATTAATCATTCTTAATGAGTCATTCTTAATGAGTCATTCACCATTAATCATTAATCATTCACCATTAATCATTCTTAATGAGTCATTGATAACGAAGGGGGACATCCCGTCCTCAAAGCAACCGTTGGATAACGGCGACTATCAATTTCTTTGGCCGTTTTTGAAGACAACATGTTGACCGGTGCCAGCTTAGATAAGCGCGGACCACTGGGCAATAAATCTCCCGGCACATTAGCAGCCCCTTCGCTGGCAATCATGACAAAACTGCTGAGGTTTTCCGCCATTCGAGCATGGCAAGGCGATTTCAGTTGGTCCTCGGCACCCACATATTTGGCCGGTAACACCAGCAGTTTACTACTGACATCGGTATCAGGCGAAACGACCTTCACCTCACCATCCACACCGTACTTTGACGACGCATTAATGACCCTTTCTATCGGTTCACCGGTAAAATTATAAATCCCGGTGGTGGTAATGTTGATATTACCCCCAGGACCACCATAAGCTTGGGCAAGAATTTGACTGCCATCAAGTACAATAAATTGGGGTTGAATCGTCATATTACCCCCCTGGCCTTCACCGCCACCGACACTGGTGCTGATTTCACTGTTGATTAAATACAGGTAACTGGGGGTGGTGATTTTGATATTGCCACCATCTGCACCGGTCGTTGCTCGGGTCGTTGCTGTCCCTATTTCTGTCTGTATAGAAGCGTCCTCCATTTGTAACGTACCGCCTAAACTCAGGACCAGTTCGCCCGCATCAGCTTGACCTAGACTGTTCAATGAAATAAAACCACCTTCAGTCATTTGAAGGTGACGGGCTTGGATTTCCACGTTACCGCCTTTTCCAGAACCCCTCGTGCTGGCGGCTATTTGTGAACCATTGCCTCGCACTTGCAATGTATCTGCTAAAATCAGAACAATACTGCCAGCATTACCCTCACTTCCTAGATTGCGTGTTAAGATATTGTCATTTTCAAGTTGAAGTTGCTGCGCTTGAAGATTAATCTGGCCCCCTGAACCGGCCCCGTCAGTGCTAGCCGCTATTAATGCATCGCCAGTAATCAAAACCGCCTTATTAGCGACAATCTCTATATTGCCTCCTTGACCATTGCCCGTGGTTGAGGCTTCTATATAAGAACCATCCTGCATTTGTAGCGTCTCTCCTAAAACCAGTTCGATACGGCCCGCATCGCCTTCACCATAACTGTTGGTTATGATATAACCCTTTTCAGTCAGTTGGAGTTGATCGGCTTGGATTTTGATATAGCCACCGGTGCCAGAGCCACTCGTGTAAGTTGTTCCATCAAAGCCGGTGGCTGCCTGAATGCTGCCATCCGTGTCAATTGTCACAATCGGCGCTGAAATTTCAATCGCGCCGCCCGAACCGGAGCCACCGGCGTTAGATGTTATCCCGGTGCTGGTACCTTTAATCAGAACGGTCTGATTAGCCACAATTTCTACACGGCCGCCTAAACCGCTGCCGGTTGAGGTATTCGTGCTAATCACGCCTTCCTCATTCAGCGTTAACGTATCAACATTCAACACAATATGGCCGGCATTGCCATCATATTGAGTTTCGGCCTGAATGCGTCCCCCTTTTTCAATTGTCACTGCCGGCGCGTTAATGTTAATCGTGCCCCCTTGTCCTTTCAACGTAAACACATTGCCGAACAAGCCACTGTATTTACCGTTAATCAACATCGTCTCTGAGGCCTCTACGTTCAAAATGCCCCCCTTCCCGCCAGTACCTTTAAGCACGTCGTTGTCTTTGCTACCTACACCGATTGTGACTTGTGCGCCACCGAGTATGTCCAACGCACGCACTTTTAAGGATATACTGCCAGCATCACCAGTGCCATCCTGTTTGGATGCCCGCACCTGTGCGCCTTCATCCATCGTCAAATGATCAGCCGAAATAACGATTTCACCAGCGTTCCCGCTACCGTAGCTATCGCTTAACACGTTACTGAACCCTTCCGTATTAACACCATTAATAATCTCATAGCCGCTCCCCGCCGACAACGTGATATTACCAGCCGCACCCACGCTTTCACTGGTGCCAACAATTTGCGAACCGCCTGTCAGACTGAGATCACCGGTTGTGAAGGCTATATGGCCGCCAGCCCCAGTAGCTTCAGTAAAAAAATCCCCGTCTGCATAAACTTGCGTGGTTATCAGGGAAGAATTTGTTAGAGCAACGGACTCATTGGCATGAATAGTGATACCCCGCCCCGGTTGATCCCCCCAGGTATCGGCAAACAGCCAGCCTTTATCCATGAAAAATCGCCCCGCACGGATAAAGACCGCACCTCCACCGGGGCCACTGGTATCGGCGGTGGCATCAGTCATACTAAGCGTGCCATAAGCGGCAAAGTGATTATCGGTAAATCCATTGGATTAACAGGGGGTTCACCGGCCGACGCGACGCTGATGAAATGGGCATCATTGCCGTAGGTGAGCAATTGGTTATCTTTCAGGGTGATATCGCCACCAACCAATGCAAACGTATCGGGAGGAATCTCTTCGCCAGCCAATCGTTGAGCCAATTGCTGAGCAAATTTTTCCTTGTTCTTTAAAAACAACTGACTGCCCTCAACACTGATACTGTAGCGAATAAAAACCAACGGTTAAATTCACAAACCCTTATTTAGTCAAAAATATCATTGTAATAACCAGTGCTATTGTTTTAGTGACACATACGCCACAAAAAAAGCGTGAGCTAACGGCTTGAACACTTTTTTGTCCTGTACATAGAAAAAATTATTTAAAAGAGTTGTCCGCAATTAAAAAATGTCAACTATAACTTAAAAATAAATCAAACTACTTATTAAATACAAAAATACTTGAAGCGTTCTAAATGACATTTAGATTCCATAACCCAGCACATAAAACGATGAGCTCATCAATGAAATTGAGCTTTCTATTGCGAAAAGCGTGTACTAATATGTTAAAACGTTTCATCCCACCAATAGCGTGTTCAACTAGAATTGAATTCTTGCACTGCTAAGTTTTTGATTATACTCCTTTTGTTCGGCAGAAAAGCTGGGATTTGGGTTATTTTTAGACGTATCGATGTTTTTTGAAGGGTATCTGTATATCATTCCCCTCATAATCTTTGATAATACCTTGGTAACCTAAATTAACAAGGGTTTGATAATATTCAAACCCAGCCTCGTCACGAAAAAATTCTTCTTTAAGTATTTTATAGTCATGATTATGACCACTAAATGTTTGTCCTACAAACAAAATCAGCTTTGTCATTGTTGCAATTATCGTGTTTTTGACCGTATGCGTCTTTTTCTTGCCGCTGTAATTTTCCTTCTGTTTAGTTTCGTCTTTGGGACGGTTAAGACGGCGTTCAGTTACGTCAATAATGATTGGTTCTATATCCGAAAAAATTTCTCTAAATTCTTCTAGATTGCTGAAGGTTCTGTGTGGTAAAACACCTAAACGTGCTAACGCTTTTTGTACCATGGAAAAATACCTAACGATATTATCGAATGCAGCTGATTTTGACATTCCAAACCGACTACCCAACTCATCATAAGTTGGGTAAGTTTTGCAATAAAGCAATACAAATAAGATTTTTTGAATTGGGGTTCTTAAAATGCCTTTGTGTCCTTTATCAGGTTTTCGTTTACTTTCACCATTCAATACGGCTTGTTCATATTTAGCCGCACGAGCTTCTTTTTCAACGTGGCTCAAATTCAGCTACTATTGTTTCCAATTGTGATTCGGTTACCCCGGCAATGGCTTTCAATTGCCGTTCATCCCTAATCTCTATGATGGGATCGATTTGTGATAACATGACAATTACCTTTTTTGCTTATTTTGACACTTACATCTTTTATTATACCGCAAAGTCCGTTACAGAGTTACACGGAGTTTCACAGAGAAAAATAAATCTTAAACTCTGTGTGATTCTGTGGTACTTTCGTTACCTGAAGTGTTGAAAAAAACCACAAACTGATAGGTGCTAAGAGTAGCGACATAATTCTCTGTCACCTTAATGACTTTTTGTAGTAACATATTATAAATTTTTAGATAATGAAGTCGAGACTGGTGCTTTCAAGCACCGCCTAAAGGCTTGATTCCAACAGACGTATAGACTCTAAAGTCGAGACTGGCACTTTTTATCACCGCCTAAAGGCTCGACTTCAACAAATATAGTAACTACTCAGCACCGAAGGTGCGAATTATTATAGCCTGGGGCAACGCCCCAGGTGCAATTATTCAGATGAAAATGGCGCAAGTTCCCAGGGCGCTGCCCTGGGCTTTAATAAAGCGCCCTTTCAGGGCTGAGTAGTTACCAAATATATACACTTCAATTCAGGAGATGCAGTTAATAATGGAACTCAATATGATCTTTCAACACACGAACGAGATGCAAAGTCGGCTTAATGCACTCAGGGGGTATCTTTGACTATGGTTTTAAACATGAACGTCTGATTGAAGTCAACCGTGAGCTTGAAGACCCTGATTTATGGCGAAATTTAGAACGAGCCCAAGAACTGGGGCGTGAACGGGTCAGTTTGGAAAAGGTCGTGCAGAGCATCAAGAAATTCGATACTGGGCTAACAGATGGGCGCGACTTACTGGAACTGGCCCAACACGAAAATGATAATGAGACGGTCAATTCCGTGTGTCAAGAGCTAGAACAGTTGGACGAACAACTCTCTCAGTTTGAATTTTCCATCATGTTTTCCGGGAAAATGGACTCGCACAATGCGTTTTTAGACGTTCAATCCGGCTCGGGTGGCACAGAGGCCCAAGATTGGGCTGACATGTTATTGCGTATGTATTTACGCTGGGCGGAAAAACGTGGCTTTGAGACGGATGTGATTGAGGAATCGCCTGGCGAAGTTGCTGGTATTAAAAGTGCAACCATCCGAGTTACCGGGGACTATGCTTTTGGATGGTTACGCACCGAAACCGGCGTGCATCGCCTTGTGCGTAAATCGCCCTTTGATTCTGGCAATCGCCGCCATACCTCGTTTGCGGCCGTATTTGTGGCGCCCGAAGTTGACGACAAGGATGTGGGGATTGAAATTAACCCTGCCGATTTACGTATAGATGTCTACCGTGCCAGCGGTGCAGGGGGACAACATGTTAATCGCACCGAATCGGCGGTACGCATTACCCATTTACCCACTAACCTCGTCGTGCAGTGTCAAAATGATCGCTCTCAGCACCGAAACAAAGAGACTGCGATGAAGCAACTCAAGGCTAAATTGTATGAATTAGAAATGCAACAACGCAACTCTGAACAACAAGCCATTGAAGACAATAAAGCCGACATTGGCTGGGGCAGTCAAATTCGTTCTTATGTGTTGGATAAATCGCACATCAAGGATTTACGCACAGGGGTGGAAACAACGAATACGCAGGCGGTGCTGGATGGTGATTTAGATAATTTTATTGAAGCCAGTCTAAAAAGTTGCCTGTAAAAATAGGGGTAATGGGTAATAGGTAATAGGGTAACTCCAAAAACTATGTACCGGACAAAAGTTATAACATATTGATTTTAAATTTATTTATTTCGTGATGCTATCGCTTTTTTGGCGATAGTATCACTTTTGCGAGAGAGACTCAAAACCAAAAGCGATAGCATCACGGCTTGAACACTTTTTTGTCCTGTACATACTTATGGTTCGGTGATTCAAAAACGAGAATTAAAGAATGGAGAAAATGAGTGAAAAAGTGCGTCGTGATGCTATCGCTTTTTTGGCGATAGTATCACTTTTGCGAGATAGCATCACGGCTTGATGGTTTTAGTGAGACTCAAAACCAAAAGCGATAGCATCACGGCTTGAACACTTTTTTGTCCTGTACATAGCTCCAAAAAATTAAATTAAAATATCACCGATGGGACAATCCCTTGTGGTTGCCTTTGGTATATTTTTATTTGGGAGTGTTGAAGGCTGATAGGTGGTAAAATTGAAATGTAACAAAGTAGAATTAGTCATGACTCATTGGTATCATTAATAATTTTTTGGTAGTCCTAAACATGTAGTGAGTTGACGGATGCTATCCCTTGCCGGGATAGTATCCGTTTGAACACCATCACGACTGGAACAGGACTACCAATTTTTTCACCCATTCTAGCATTTGCCGATTGCGTAAAATACAATTTTAGTTCCAGGTAGTTACACTGGCTATATTAATTTCGCACCGAAGGGGCTTTAAAACCTTTAAATTTTAGTAACTACTCAGCACCAACGGGGCGAATTATTATAGCCTGGGGCAACGCCCCAGGTGCTGAAAGGGCGCATTAAAATTTTAAATTGCCCCTTCAGGGCTTGCTCGT
>QNER01000288.1 GCA_003646175.1 Candidatus Parabeggiatoa sp. nov. 1 | reverse complement strand
TCGGGCGTGACGACTTTAACCAAAAGTGTCTGGCTGTCTGATTCGCCCGTTTCCACAATCGTCACGGTACTGGTTAAAGTATAAGTGCCAGATTTAATACCCGTGATACGTTCGTCGAGCGTAATGGTCATAGTGCCGGGCTTCCACCAACCATCATCGACAAGAGCAATACCCGCAACGAAAGGCGTAATGGTTTGACTGAAAGTGAGGTTATAGGGAATTCCATCCTCTTTCAACAAGTTGATATTAAAAGAAAGATAATGAGTCGAGTCTTCTTTGATTGTCAAAGCGGTTGGTGGTGCTTGAGCTAAAGAAATTCCCGGCTTTTTTGGGATGACTTTGATCCCAGTTAGACCTGGAAGCTCATCAAAACGAGTGGGGATATCTCTACCCTTGACTATTTCACAGGTTTTCAAATGAAAGGTTTTTAAGCTTAATGGGGTTTTTCGCCCCAGTCTACCTAGCAGCAAAGTGCCATCTGGAAGCATTTTCAAGGCTTCCATCTGATTTGGCAAATCACAAGCTTTTTTCAGATATTGTCCATCAGAAACCCAAAGAGAAGTTTGAGTCAGTTGTGGATAAGTGCCCTTGTTATTCTTAGTCATCCCTTCCACTTGGGCATTAAAGGGAATCCCCGGCTTGCCAGCTTCGGCCCCCGGATTTTCATTGGAATTGGCCCAAATATTCCCAATGATGCAAAACAAAGTGATGACTAAACCTAATTCTATGACTCTTTTCATCTGTATTTACTACTCTATGACGTGATGCTCAACCAGTTAATAACTTATTTTACTAAATGTTATTTGTCATATAATCTTATAAATAAACCAATTAGATAACATTTCAAGCGGTTTGTGAAATATTCGGGCTAAATCAATTTATCCAAAGTCCAACGGAGGATTTTATTAGGAATTATTAATACTCGATGTTCAATTTTTTTCAAAAAGCTATAACTACAAGGTTTGATTATAATAAAGGATAAGGAACGCGCACGAATTAACTCATTCAATTTTACCAAGTTTCGTTCATTACATCCCAATTCCCGAAACATTAAATGACTCAATTATTTCATGCATGTTCCTAAGATCGTGACAAAAGTTGAGTTCAAACTCACCACCTTTGAAAGTTCACAGCCAAACTGTGATAAAAACTTTAGACGTTTAAGGTTTTTGAAATCAATCGACAAATCCATTCTAAGTTTTGATCTAATCCTTTCTTATAAATAATCTTTTGTAGTTATAAGTACCGAATCATGAATTTTAAGGTATTTTAAAAGAACCATGTAAAGAACTATGTCGGGTGGGCTTTGTTATTTTGTTGCCCACCGGTGGGCAGTTAAAACACTCAGCCTGCCCCCTACAATCAAACTTAAGCCAAAATACCTGATAATACCTGATTCGGTACTTAGCAGAGATTAAAAAAAAGAGATTAAAAAAACTGGAACATCGAGTAATAATATTTTCAGTGTGAGGGATTTGAACCCACGACCACTTGCGCCCCATGCAAGTGCGCTACCAGACTGCGCCACACCCCGACATTTTAGAACAAATCAACTCAACTGCATGATTTTTAAAATGGGAATGCGCCCATTATTTATTAGATAAGATTTTCGGGGAGGCGGGATTTGAACCCACGACCACTTGCGCCCCATGCAAGTGCGCTACCAGACTGCGCCACACCCCGACATTTTAGAACAAATCAACTCAACTTAGCTGCATGATTTTTAAAATGGGAATGCGCCCATTATTTATTAATTAGGTAGGATTTTCGGGGTGGCGGGATTTGAACCCACGACCACTTGCGCCCCATGCAAGTGCGCTACCAGACTGCGCCACACCCCGGATTTGAAGGAACGTAGTTTACAGCATGCATTATTTTGGAAATGTCACGTTTTTTTTTCGTTGTTAATAACTGATGTTACGCACATTGCTTCGACGATGTCACAGTTTGTGCAATAAAGCGGAAAATTCCATACCATGATGATGTTTGGTGAAAGGGCTTTCGCTACGGATTGCCAATATATAATGAAATGTAGGGGCAATCCTTTATGGTTGCCCCTGGGCCGACTCATTTTGAAGCGTTGTGCGTCATAGAGTTTTTAAATGAAATGTGAAGATCGTTGTTTGCTATTCGCGATTTAAGATTATTGCTGGCCGTTAAATGAAATGCGAAGGCCGTTGTTTGCTATTCGCGATTTAAGATTGTTGTTGGCCGTTAAATGAAATGCGAAGACCGTTGTTTGCTATTCGCGATTTAAGATTATTGCTGGCCGTTAAATGAAAGGGGCAACTGCGAAGGATTGCTTCTACAATTTATCACTAAATATAGGGACAATCCTTTATGGTTGCCCCGATTGACTCTCGAGCTAGCGTTGTGCGTCACATGAGTTAATAAGTGTTTGTTAGTCTGGAAAAAATTGATTGATTCAAAACCTTCGAGGTTTAGCAAACCTCGAAGGTTTTTTGACTTGTGCTAACCACCAAAAATGTACAACAAAATATTTTATTCTTTTGATTAAACTTTAAAACTTTAACAAATCCGTTAAATTCGTCAATGCGCTGTACTTACAGCACAATCTCAATCGTGATTGACTCGTGCAAGGTACGCCTGAAACGAATGATTGGTGATTGGTCATTTCCTTTTCCCTTGAACCGATCCCCTTTCCCCTTATTTAATTTAACTCATTCATCGGCCAACGCGGACGTGCGCCAAATGCCAGCGGTTCAGATTGACCGACTGCAAGGCGTAGGGTGCCGGCATAGGCTATCATCGCGCCGTTGTCGGTGCAAAATATTGGGCGGGGATAATACACAGCAACGCCTTCGTCATCGGCGAGTTGCGCTAAGCAAGTACGCAAACGTTGATTGGCACCGACACCGCCGGCAACCACTAAACTTTTTAGGCCAGTCTGTCGCAGGGCGCGACGACATTTGATGGCTAAAGTATCTATCACAGCATCTTCAAAGGCGCGAGCAATGTCGGCGCGAGTTTGTTCATTGTGATCTTGCTTTCGCCAAGTTGTCAACACACAGGTTTTTAAGCCGCTGAAGCTAAAATCTAAACCGGGGCGTTGCGTCATAGGGCGGGGAAAATTAAAGGTATTGGGGTTGCCATGTTCGGCCAAACGTGCTAAGGCGGGGCCACCGGGATAGCCTAATCCGAGTAATTTTGCTGTTTTATCAAAGGCTTCGCCGGCTGCATCGTCCACCGATTCTCCCAGCACGGTGTATTGACCTACCGCCGCAACTTGTACCAATTGGGTATGCCCCCCGGAAACCAGCAGGGCAAGAAACGGAAAAGTGGGGGCCGGCTGTTCAAGTTGTGCGGCGAGCAAATGCCCTTCCATGTGGTGTACCCCAAGAGCGGGCACTTGCCAAGCCCAAGCTAAACTACGGCCGACGGCCGCCCCAACCAGTAAAGCACCGATTAAACCCGGCCCCGCGGTGTACGCGACACCATTAATGTCATTGGGTTTGAGATGGCTTTCTTCTAGTAGCGTTTTAATCAGTGGTATTAATTTGCGGACATGATCGCGGGAAGCCAATTCTGGCACAACACCGCCATATTGAGCGTGTAAGTCGATTTGACTGGAGAGCGCATGTCCTAACAAGCCTTGCGCTGAGTCGTACACCGCCACGCCGGTTTCATCGCAGGAAGTTTCTATGCCTAGTACGCGCATATTTATATATGGATTGCCTTTTATATAGAGTGCAACGGGTTTGCGGAATAAACTTAAGTTATATAACTACAAGGATTATTTATAATAAAGGATAATAAAACTTATGCCTCAATTGGATGAACAAGCAGCCGAAGTGGAGGCAATCGTTTTGATACGCTCTTATCCTTTATTATAAGCAATCCTTGTAGTTATAGTAGAAGTGGAAAAACTTGAACATCGAGTGAATATGAAGACATTGCTTTAAATTACTGTACTTTTGCTTATGAGTTACGATGGGTATGAATATTGCCTTACTCGGCTCTGATTTTAATTAAATCAAAACGTTATGGCGGGGCTATCGCAATAACTCATTGATTTTTAAGAAACGCATTGCTCTGTTGGGACTACAAAAAATTTGTCTAAGCGAAAACGGATATTGGAGCTCAAGATTTATCTTGGGTGCCAGATTAAAGTCTCTGCTCTATCCTTACGAAGTTTTTAACCACAATAGTTATATGCAATACGATATGTGGGCTTTAATAAAATCGTTTGGATTTCTTATCTTCAGTTCAACCTGCACGAGTTTTTATGATAAGGAGAAAATAGCTTGGAACTCTCAATCAAAGAATATTTCATTTCGGAAATTCTGGACATGACTAATACCACCGTGTTAGTTCAATTGTTTGAACTTTACCAATTGCTCAAAAAAAACACCATTGGCGATTCACCGATTTTATCTTATGCCGGGTGTTTGGAGGATGGAGAAGCAGAAGCCATGCGCCAATTGTTTCAGACAGAATTTCAACAGATTGAGGGCGAATGGTGAAAAACAAAGAAATTGCTCTTGATTCCAATATTGTTATTGATGTCTTGAATAATAAGAGAAGCATTGTTGAATCTCTCAAAGAAAGACTACGGAACAGTTTATTTGCCGATAACCGTTTGTGGTAAATGACCATTCTCTCAAATCAAAAGCCAGTTTGAGCATTAGTATTTTCAAAATGTAAAAGTACATCGCCTAAAATTTTTATGCACAAAAACTTTAGGCGCAATCCCAATTACCAAAGTATTTTGGAGTTTCGCAAATCCCTCGGGCGGGACTTGTAATTAACAGATACTGGAGTCCAAGATTTATCTTGGGTGCCAGATTAAAATTTGACGCATTTCAAAAATGGCATTTACTGAGCGACGGCTGTAGAATGCTTTGCATTTTTGGCAGAGCCAATTACGTTGCACCTGAGCCCATTCCACTACGCTGAATGTGAGCCAGAAAAAGATAACTTGGGGCTTCGCTACCTACAAAAAACCAAGTTTCTGGCAGAAATTTGGTTTCTTTTCGCAATTGTCATTGCGGCAAACTGTGCATAAAAACTTTGGTTGCGACAGGAAAATTTAGGCGTATCGCCTTTGCATGAAATTAAAATATTAGGTGAGCCTCTTCTCTTGCAAAACTCATTTTAACTGGGGAATGGTTCATTAAGTAATTATTTATTAACTTATTGTTTTTATTTATCATGTTTAATTTTAAATGCCCAATTTCCAATCGCGCCTAACATTTTTACGCACAAAATAAATACTTACTTTAGGCGCGATCCCAATTCCCAAGGATTTTGGCGTTTTGCAAATCCATCAGGTTGCTTGTCATTATGACAGCAGAATTTACCGCAATGATTATATTTACAAAAATTAAATTATAGTTATGGGAAATTTATTAGAAAGAATTACCTTAGAAGAAAGCAAATGTGGGAGCCGTCCTTGTATCAGAGGCAAACGGATACGAGTGTGTGATATTCTTGAATTACTTGGTGCAGGTGCCTCTTTTGAAGAAATTTTGGAAGATTACTCTTTTTTAGAACGACAAGATATTAACGCCTGTCTCATTTATGCAGCCCAACAAACCGATCACATTGTGTTAAAAGTTGCATGAAATTTCTTATTGATAACCAATTACCCATTGCTTTAAGTCGATTTTTTGAACAAAGTGGGATAAAAGCGTGTCATGTCATGGATGTACAACTTGATGAAGCCTCGGATCGTGAAATTTGGCAATACGCAAAAACCTACGGCTATACCATCATCAGCAAAGATGAAGATTTTTTCCAATCAATTAATTAGCAAACTTACCTCAAGATAATGCGCCAGCTTTCGTATGGGTACGCTTGGGTAACTGTCGTAAAGTAGCCTTGGTAGCTGCATTTAAAAAGGCATTACCCAATTTATTTGTTGAAATGAGGTAAGATGTTAGGTAATCCCTACAACCAATGGAGGTGTTCAAAAGGTGTGGAAATTGGAAATTAGGATTGTGGCTTAAAAGATACTCAAGCTTAAAATTTTAAAAAATTCCAAGTTTTGCCGCCCAAATTCAAATCCCCAAGACTGACAAAAGACTTGACAAAGTGTCAGTTAAAAGCGGGCTGCCCATTGTGTGAGTCATTTATTTTTAATACTACCACTGGTTTGTAGGGACTACATGAGTTGCAATGGGTATGAATCTTGCGTCACTCTGCTCTGATTTTCATTAAATCAATCAAAACATTATGGCATGCCTATCGCTATAACTCGTTAATTTTTAATACACGCACTGCTTTGTAGAGACTACCAAAATTTGTCTAAGCGAAAACAGATACTGGAGTCCAAGATTTATCTTGGGCGCCCATTTCAAAAATGGCATTTACTGAGCGACGGGTGTAGAATATTTTGCGTATTTTGCAGAGCCATTCAAGTTAAAGGGCTTTGTCAAGTTTTTTGTCCGGTGCTTGGAGCACAAATTTCAATTTGCAAAAAGAAATTTGGTAATAAGTTATTGACATTCGCTGAGCGACGGATGTAGAAAATGGTCTGCGTTTTTGGCTGAGCCATTCAAGTTAAAGGGCTTTGTCAAGTTTTTCGTCCGGTGCTTAGAGTACCAATTTCAATTTGCAAAAAGAAATAAATAGATTTTTTTGAAGTTTTTGTTTCCCATTTTGAAGCCTCCTGGGGTATTGATGCCTTAGTTGGGCTTGATTTTTTTCGTCGTTTTCAAGTCACCATTGATTATTCAAACGGAATCTAGTACAACGGATACGCGAAACCAACGGATAAATCTAGTACAACGGATACGCGAAACCAACGGATAAATCTAGTACAACGGATACGCGAAACCAACGGATAAATAAAATGAACGAAAACGGTTTTCTTTTGAGTCTAAAAATGGTCGTTTTTGAACTTTGAAAAGTCACGGCGGCTATCGTATTGGTGCATATAGAAATATTAGGATAATGTGTGAACGCTATCCGTTTATTTCGAGTATCCGTTGTACTTAACTGTCCGTTAAAATGGGAATGCGCCCGATAGGGACTTCTGATAATTTTTTTCGTGCTGACTATTTATATAAAAATAAATGAATTATACTATTATTTAAAGATTTTTTTTCCTATTCTCAAAACCCGCTACCCGGTTCCAACAACCTAAATCTCCCCTTACCACCTATCAGTTTAGTTGAGTACAACTTCTTTCCGAAATCAACGAATTATAAAACCGGCTCGAAGCACCAGCGTTGATTTCACTATCCCCATTCGTTTTTTTCGTCAATTCGTTGTACTTATTTATAGGTGGTAAGCAAACCCCCTTATTGTCTTGCCAACTTTCAGCTATAGTTTTTCAGAAAAATCACCAGCCATGACGGATAGCATCCCTTCAAGGGATGCTATCCGTGAATTTATTTAAAAACTCATCATCTCACAACTGTCTCGTTGTTCGGGAATATTCACAAAAAAACTTGACATCGTGTAATTAAACACGATTTAATATCAAGCGCAAAATAGGCTTTAAATTTAGCCAAAATATCATCAGTACCTTGACTTGGTGAAAGTACTTCGATTGCCAACACCGGCATATCACTTCTTTTAGAAGTATCACCAAACGGATTAAATTTGTGGATACCTTCGTAGAGACAGACATCGGGCACAAGTTCATCCTTAGCCTTTAAACCAAATTGACTTAAATCAATTTGACTCGCATCAAGACTCAATTCAACAAAGGGCGTGAATTTTTTGTGACTTGCGAGTGATAACACAATTCGAGTTTGCACATAGCTATGATTTACAGAGGCCATTTTTGGTACCTCGTCCATCGTTTACTCCTAAATTGTCATTGCTAATAGTGCGTATGTATGTGTAGGGAAGGCAGGGTGAGCAACGTCCTTTTGTTGCCCACCGCCTATAAAGCTGACAAGAATGAACCGGCGAAATTGTGGTTTATCTTTGCTTATAACAAATCTTTGTCGTTCTGGTGTTTTATCCCATATTGTTTAACCGGGCGAGCCGGCACACCAACCGCCAGCGTGTGAGGCGGAACATCTTTAGTCACCACCGCATTAGCACCTATCACCGCATTATCGCCTATCGTGACGCCCGTCAATATTGTCGCCCCTCGCCCAATCCAAACATTTGAGCCAATCACAATCGGTGCCGCCCCCGTCTGTCCCGCGTAACGGATTAAACCATCGCTGCCAATGTCATGATTGGAATCATGTATACCACAGTATTCACCAATCATACTGCCTGTGCCGATATGGACGCTCGCATAACAAATAATGTGTATACCACGCGACAGAACCACTTCATCCGCTATTGAAATATAAGCTTGCTTGCGCGTTTCTAAACACAATTCACCGTACAAATCGACATTTTTACCAAAACTTATTTGCCCAGTTCCCCGAATTTCTGGGCAACCGTGTACAACCACACTGGGATCAAGCGGTGTTTTAATCTTAGCTGCCAGACAAGCGTGTGCCCAGAGGCGTTGCCAAGGCACAAAAACGGCATTAACCCCAACC
>QNER01000287.1 GCA_003646175.1 Candidatus Parabeggiatoa sp. nov. 1 | reverse complement strand
GCACAAATAAACCGGTATTTTATCGCAAAGGGCAACCGCCAAGGGATTGCCCCTACAATATCGATTATCCCTGTAGGGGCAATCCTTTATGGTTGCCCCATTTCTGGTTGCTTCTGTTAAAATACCTGAAAATTTATGGTTCACTACTTAGGAATTGAAAATAGGCTCAAGTATTGAGTTGTACGAGAAAAAAGTGATACTATCGCTCCCAGCGATAGCATCACTCAGAAGTCGCCACCTCTATCATTTGCCCAAAACTAAGCGCAGCGTCATTAACTGGCAACTGGCTCCCCATAAAAACCTTAAAACCGGCTGTCTCCAACAGAGAAAACACTTGCTCAGATAACACCCGGTTTTGAAATACCCCCCCACTTAAACCAATCTGTGTAACACCATATTCATCGCGAACGAGACAAGCTAAGGTTCGCAGACTCTGCGCTAAACTGGCCTGAAAACAGGCAGCCCTTGCTGACACAGACAGACGTGTATCAAGCAGCATTGGGATCAACGGTGCCCAATCAATTTCTTTGATGCCCTTTGAATTGGTATGAATGGGTAACTCAACTGGTTTTCCGGCCTCCTGACAAGCGGCTTCCAGTATCATAGGGCCTTGTCCTTCAAAACTGGCCGTCTGTACCAGTCCAGTCAGTGCCGCTGCGGCATCAAATAAGCGGCCCACGGCCGAGGTTCGCGGGCAATTGAATTGTTTTTGCCAGGCCTGATAGAGCAAAACGGTATCTGCGATGTTTTCTGCGCCCTGCCACTGATAACCGATTTCCCAACAGACGGCCAACGCACTACGCCAAGGTTCACGACTGGCTTTGTCACCGCCTGGGGGAGCAAATGAGCGCAACGTGCCTACACGCTGCCATTGTCCCGGTTGACCATAGAGTGCTTCACCGCCCCAAAGTGTGCCATCTTCGCCTAAGCCCACACCATCCCAAGTAAAAATCAGCCACGGTTCTTGCAAGGTTCGCCTTGCACTCCTGGTTCGCTTGGAACAAATGATGAAGTCCGCCTCTCCTACCACGGCTGTAGCATGGGCATGATGATGGTAGACTTTGTATAGGGGTAAACCGGTTGGTTTTGCCCAACGGCTACTGCTGTAATCGGGGTGGGCATCGCAAACAATTCGTTCTATTTTAACCTGATATAAACGTTGCAAATCATTGATGACTTGTTCAAAAACGGCTTGGCTGCGTGGCGAACCTAAATCACCGATAGGGGCTGAGATGATGACGCGGTTTTTCCAGCCGAGGGCGACGGTATTTTTCTTCTGTCCACCCACTGCCAGTGTCGGCTGGGCTAATTCAAAAGGTAATGTCAATTCGAGTGGCGCACAACCACGCCCAAGACGAATTGGGCGGGGCAAGCCTTGGATAAAACGGAAGACTGGATCATCGGCGGGCCTCACAATAGGGCGATTATGATGTAGGAAGTATTGAGTGAGATGGCCTAAGCGTTTTTCTACCTCGGCCGCTTCTGTCAAGATGGGTTCACCACTGATATTGGCTGAAGTAGCGACAACGGGGCCACCAAAAGCGTCCATTAACAAACTATGCAATGGACTACAAGGTAGCATAATGCCGACTTCAGAAAGGCAAGGGGCTATTTCACGAGATAACGGTGTGCACATCCCTAAATATCCTCTATCCTTGTGACTTTCCGGTGCGCGATTGACTAAAACAATAGGGCGCATCGGCTCTCGCAATAACCGGACATGGTGTTCTGCCAATACCACAAAAGGCTTTAAGCTGGCCAGTTCGCTGGTTTGATCATCAGGAAACAGGACAGCCAAGGGTTTATCGGGACGCGGTTTGCGTTGTCGCAAGCGTTTAACCGCCCCATCATTACAAGCATCACACATTAAATGGTAGCCACCAATGCCTTTAACCACCACAATCTCTCCAGTTTTAAGAGCTTGTACACAGGCCTTCAAAGCAGCTTCAGTTTTAAGACCTTCAAGGTTTAGCAAACCTTGAAGGTCTGGTGCAGAATGGTGATGAAATTCAAGCGTCGGCCCACACACCGGACAAGCCACTGGTTCAGCGTGAAAGCGGCGATCACCGGGATTATCATATTCCGCTTGACAGTCAGGACAAAGGGGGAAACCAGACATGCTGGTATGAGGCCGATCATAAGGTAAGTTGTTGATAATAGTAAAACGCGGGCCGCACTGAGTACAATTAATAAACGGATAACGATAACGCCGATCGGCCGGTTCATAGAACTCGGTTAGACAATCCTGACAAGGCGCATAATCAGGGGGAACATGAATAAAAGCATCCTCGGTCCGCTCACTGGACAAGATTTGAAACCCTGTCAAAGTTGGCAGTTCGATTGGCTCCCACGAAAATATTTGAGGCTTTGCCAACGGCGGTGCCTTGTTCAGTAGATCGTCAAAAAATGTTGCCAAAGACTCAGGAGTTCCCTGAGCCACAATTTCAACTTGCCCAAGCTGATTCTTAACCCAGCCAGCCAATTGCAACGCTGTCGCTAGCCGATATACAAACGGCCGAAATCCTACGCCCTGAACTTGTCCAATCAGAATAACGCGGATGGTTTTCATTTTTCTTCATTTGATCTAATTTTATCTATTATTTGTTTGCCGTATCAGACTGGTATTGCCAAACTGTCCAAACGAAAAGTGTTAGAATGCGCTATGCCTATTTCATAAGGTAATTCATCTTCAAAGTCACAAGCAGCCACTGCCTTTGCTCCAATATCCCATAAAGCCTTCAATAGCATTGCAATAGAGGCAACATAATATTCTTGCTTGATATTATCGAAGGGCTCCACATCCTAATGGCACGCACGATAGAATATTGCTTCAAAAACTTGAGTGCCTTCGTTCCCCGTTTTAACTTGGGCGGTTCAAACTTGACAGCCCAAACTAAAGTTTGGACTCCTGTATAAAGTAAGCCACAAACGGTTCGTAATTCAATGCGACCATTGATGGTTTTAGCACTTACCACCTATCAGTTTCTAAATAAGTACAACGGCTTGACGAACCGAAGGTCAGCGAAGCTAAATAAACGACATAACCGAAATCGGCGATATCGAAGCATAAGCGTTGATTTCACCATTTCCCATTGGTTTTTTTCGCAAATTCGTTGTACTGTACTCAACTGTACTCAACTCAACTGATAGGTGGTAAGTCCTAGCTATATATATAGCGTTTCCCGATTGCATCAAGTACATTGATATCATTTAACTCATTGATAATGATATTAAATAATCATTCATCATTTACCATTCACCATTCATAATTGCTAGAAATGCTGGTATTTGTCAATCATTATGAACTCAGCGCGGGAACAATTTGGATTTTTCAATGAGACAATAATCCACCCTAACAGCAAAACCCCCTTGGCTTTAAGTGCTTTTGGGCTTTTGGGATTATGATGGTTTTTTTGAGCTTCCCTTCGGGTAGCAAAGCTCTATTCATTCTACGCTTGTTGTTTGTGTGATTTTACCTTTGAGGATGTTGGGAACGAGGAAAATATCAACTTAGTGTCACAAGGCTTCGATTTACACAATGGGCAGTAATAAACATTGTGTCTTTGCCCATTGTGCCACATATGTATGGGCTCTGGCTGTACGTTCCCGCTCTCCTTCGCAGGCTCAGGAATTGCTCCCCCATGACTTTACTACGGCTTTCACTAATTGAAAAAAGTGCTAAAGCGGACAGAGACTACTCACCATCGACTTCGTATCAACGGGATCGCAGCGAATTAGGTAATCTGTTGTGGAGGTGGTCTTCGATTATAATTATATCCCTTTTCAACAAATTTATATTTACCTGAGTTTTTGAGTTCCTCTTCAATTTGACGATAATATTTAGCTACCGCTTTCAGATTATTTCCATTTTCAGAAGAAATTTGTTGTCGAATACGCCTTATTTCTTGTATTTCATAATCGTCCATATCAGTTTTCTCCATTTAGGTAATTTAAAGGAGTTGCTAGAATGGGTGTTAGAAGACCCATTTCGTAATTTACACTTTGATGTGGTTAAATTTATTGGCATTAGCTATATGTCTGCAATTCCATGTTAATAATACATCAACTTTGTAGTAAGATGCAATCGCTAAATGAAGGGCATCACCTTGCGGATCGTTCGGCATGACCAATTTATCAATGTAAATATGTGCTATCTCAACGACTTCATCTGTCATTGTTAAAATTTCCATAGCATCAAGCAAGGCTATTCTGTCTTTCGTTTTTTCACTGGTTCCCTTGCGTAATTCAGCAATCACCGCGGCACTGGTCAGAAGTGTCGATTTTTCGCTATTTTCACGCCACCATTGATGAGTCCAATTCCTACGTGCAATTGATTCTGGGTCAGTACGCAATGTGTAGTAAAAACTTGGTATTGAAGTTTCAATGTATATCGTATCCAATTTTTATTCCTTTGTAAGTGTCTAATGATATGTTCTTTTCGCCTAACGAATTTAGTTATAAACACGCAGAGTCATTGATACCATTTAAAATAAATGACTTTTTGCACCCATGCCGAAGAATATGACTCTATCACTATCTAACTATAATTATCGTATTAAAAGTTTTAACAGTTCATTGTCATTGGTTTTCTTAGCATTTTCTTCATGCAATAGACATTATACCGATTTAATGTGAGATCAATCAAAACCCTAGGTTTCACCTAGGGTAAGCTTAAGATTAAATCGATATAATGTCTAATATAGCAACTTTCACCATCTTCTTACTTCATGGTTTTGTTCCATACTATTTTCTAATAACTCATAGTCATAAACGCTTGAAGAAATCTGACCACTTTTTAATCGATTCATTTATGTACCGGACAAAAATTATAACCGATTGATTTTAAATTTTTAGTGATACTATCGCAAAAAAAAGCGATAGCATCACGACTTGAACACGTTTTTGTCTTGTACATAGCATTTTTATATAAGAAAAATTTTTATACGCCATTTTTTTAGACACTTTATAATAAGATTCAATACACTCTTTTGAGTGAGTTGTCGCAAAAATTTGGCAATTGAGTTCTTCTGAAAGCGTTAAAATTATCTGCCATAATCTATCTAGCGTCGTCCCGTGAATGCCATTTTCAATTTCGTCTAAAAATAAACAATTCTCTTGACAAACGAGGATTGCAGAAATGATAGAAACATATCTTTTTAATCCATGCCCTAATTCGGCGTTTTTACTGTCTAAAAAAACTTTTGGTAAATTATTTATAATTTAAAATCCCAATATATCACGATCAAATTCACTAATATAGTGATTTAATTTCATTGTCAATTTTACAACTGGGAATCAAATTTCCAGGTAATTTTTTTTTGTCAGACAAAACTTCTTTGAATAAATTAGAATTTGTTAAAGATGTGCCGATTTCAAAATCATTTATTTAAACTTTTACACTATGTACCGGACAAAAATTATAATCGTTTGATTTTACAGTATTTAGTGATGCTATCGCTTTTTTTGCGATAGTATCACTTTTGCGGAAAAAATATCTATGCAATAACCAGTGTTATTGTTTTAGTGATACTATCGCAAAAAAGCGATAGCATCACAGCTTGAACACTTTTTTGTCCTGTGCATAGCTTTTACATCTAAATTGTTGACGGCTATATTTAATTAATTAATTTAACAGACTGATTATTACTCTTAATAAGCATCCGGTTAAATTTTTTAAGAAGAGAAAAATCATGATTATCATAATTGAGTAGATGTCTAAATCCTCTTATTAAAGTCATGGTATTAACCCTATTAACAAATGCTTCAATCTTATGAGCACTATTTTTATTCCGTTCATATATCCAACCGGCTTCCATCAAAGCGGTTTTTCCGACATTAGACATTAATTCTTTCCAACAATAATATTAACCCTTTTAAAGCCATTAGCTTTAAAATTTTCAAAACACTTAAAATTTTTAATCTCAATTTCGGCTATAAAGTTTTCATTCATTTTAATAATCCTGCTAATAATTTATTTATTTCTTAAAAATCTGATTTTTACCATTGTCGTTTTGATGTGAAAATAGCAATCCAAATTCAATCGTTACTTATTGTAAGTACTGAACCATAAATTTTCAGGTATTTTAACAAAAGCATAAAGAAGTGCTCTTTGCAGTAAAATATCTGTTTATTTGTGCTTCAGTACTTACAACCAATTCCATCCATAAGTACAACTAATCCCAGAAATAAACAAATAAATGAACAACGAGTGCCAGAAATTAACAAACAAAATAAATGACACTTTATGACTGGCTAACCAATTTACCTTTGACTATAAAAATGAAGGTCGTTATGGTGCAAATTCGTTTATTTCTGGGATCAAAGTACTTTCCTTTCTTATAAATAATCTTTGTAGTTATAGTTATTAATTTCTTGAGGTCAAAAAAATGGTTCAATTCACGCTACCCACCGACTCTGCCGTCAAAAAGGGTCGTATTGTCAATAAACTTGACGGTGTTAAAAACGTCAAAAAATTCAAGATTTATCGTTACGATCCTGAAACGGTAGACAATCCACGTATTGATACTTACGAAGTGGATTTAGATAACTGTGGGCCGATGGTACTTGATGCGCTTATCAAGATTAAAGATGAAATCGATCCCACGCTGACTTTTCGCCGCTCTTGCCGGGAAGGGATTTGTGGCTCCTGTGCCATGAATATTGGTGGCACTATTGGTGGCACCAACACGCTTGCTTGTACTAAACCTATTGCAGACATCAACGGGACTGTCAAGGTTTATCCGCTCCCCCATTCGGAAGTGCTAAAAGACTTGGTGCCGGATTTAACGCATTTTCATACCCAATATACCTCTATCAGCCCATGGTTACAAACTCAAACGCAGCCACCGCCAGATCGTGAAATCCTGCAATCGAAGGAAGATCGCGCTTTATTGGATGGTTTATATGAGTGCATTTTGTGTGCGTGTTGCTCAACCAGTTGTCCGAGTTATTGGTGGAACGGTGAACGCTTTTTGGGGCCGGCGGTTTTGTTGCAAGCCTATCGGTGGATTGTAGACAGTCGGGATGAAATGACGGGAGATAGATTGGATAATGTAGAAGATCCGTTCCGTTTGTATCGTTGTCATACGATTATGAATTGCACGAATACTTGTCCAAAAAATTTGAACCCTGCCAAAGCGATTGTGGAAATCAAGAAGATGTTGGTGCGACGGCGTTAGAGTTGTCCCGAAAATGTACAAAACCTTCGAGGTTTGGCAAACCTCGAAGGTTTTTGCCGAGGATGAAATTATTCAATTGAAAATTGTATGGTTATGCTGAACCGGTTATGTTTCACAATTGTTTTTCAGCCATATCCGCGTTCACCAAATCAATCCGTAAAATCCGTCAATCCGTTGTACTTCCATAAAATTCTGAAATGAGCGAACTATCAAAACTAAAATGGCGTTGTCGGTGTGGTATGAAAGAATTGGATGTCTTGCTGACACACTATCTTGAGCAAAGGTACGAACAAGCACCGATAGCGGAGCAGCAGACTTTTCAGGCTTTGCTAGAATTGCCCAATATTGATTTGTATGCCTATTTGATGGGGCAAAAAACACCGACGGATGGGGAAATGCAGGCTTTGGTGGCAAGGATGAGGCTACTTTGACACAATAAACGGATACTATCCCGATAAAGGGATAGCATCCGTCGAGGCTAAGGGATAGCATCCGTCGAGGCTTTTTTAGCCTTCAAGGATTAATACATGAACAACATTAAGCTCTACACGATTGGCTTTACCAAGAAAACGGCGGAGACGTTTTTTAATAAGCTAAAAACCGCTGGGGTGAAGCGCGTTATAGATATTCGGCTCAATAATGTTTCACAACTCGCCGGTTTTGCGAAAAAAGAGGATTTAAAGTATTTTCTCAATGTCATTTGTGACATTGATTATGTGCATATTCCTGAACTCGCACCGACTAAAGCCATTTTGGATGACTATAGAAAGAAGAAAGGTGATTTGGCCATTTACGAACAACAATTTTTAGCGTTAATGCAAAATCGGAAAATGGCGGAAAAATTGTCGCCAGATACGTTCCATCAAGGGTGCTTGTTATGTAGTGAGGATACGCCAGAGCGTTGTCATAGACGGCTGGTGGCGGAGTATCTAAAGGATAAATGGGAAAATATTGAAATAAAACACCTTGTTTAGAGTTGGGGAAAGGGGATCGCTCCAAGGGGAAAGGTATAAATTTATTTTATTTCACTGAGTTTATATAAAATAGGACGGGTATGAATCAACAGTTCGTTTATTAGACTTGTCCCTAAATAAACGTAACTCATTGAAAATATTGAATATTGATGGTAAACCATGGTTTCACCTGGGGCTATTCAAATTCAACCCCTACGGGGTTGCCTCAAGTTTCACCTGGGGAATTGACAATCAACCCCCTACGGGGTTGCCCCAGGTTTTCTTAAGGTATTGAATATTGATGGTTACCCCAGGTTTCACCTGGGGCTATTCAAATTTAACCCCTACGG